>CAZPUX010000059.1:0-4617 GCA_964589865.1 uncultured Candidatus Saccharibacteria bacterium
CGAACCTCGGAATCTTCTTCGGATACGTTATGGCGGACATTCCGGGGCTTATAGAAGGCGCACATGAAGGTAAGGGATTGGGCGATGCATTTTTGAAACATGTATCTAGAACCAAGCTACTTATCCACTGCGTCCCCGCAGACAGCGAACACCCACTGGAGGATTACGAAACCGTACGCACAGAACTTGAAAGTTACGATGCCGAACTATCTCGGAAACCCGAGATAGTCTTTCTTACCAAAACGGATTCCGTCACTCCTGAGATTTTAGAAGGCGTTAAAAAACAGCTTTCTGCAGTAAATAAAAACGTTATTCCGGTTACGATTCTCGATGATGCATCCGTAAAAGAGGCAGGGGACGCGCTTTCGCGCTTTCTTAAGGCGAACTAGTTTGGTATATTTCGCACGTGCCATATACACCAACTATCGGACTTGAAGTCCACGCGGAACTGAAGACCAGAACGAAAATGTTCTGCAATTCAAAAAACGACCCTGACGAGACGCGCCCCAATGCGAATGTGTGCCCGATTTGCATGGCGTTTCCTGGAACCTTACCCGTTGTCAATCGCGAGGCTGTGCATCATGTTCTGAGGGTAGGAACCGCAATCGACGGCACCCTGGCGGATTATACGGAGTTTGATAGAAAAAATTATTTTTATCCTGACTTGCCGAAAGGGTACCAAATCAGCCAGTATCAATATCCGTTGATTTCCGGCGGAATATTGAACGGCGTTCAAATCACGCGCATTCATTTGGAAGAAGACACTGCACGCAGCCAGCACGCCGGCGATGGATACAGCGTTATCGATTTCAATCGTGCAGGAGTACCGCTGATGGAATTGGTAACCGAGCCGTGCATTCACGATGCGACAACCGCAAGTTCGTTTGCAAAAGAATTACAGATGCTTCTCCGCACCCTCGGAGCAGGGGATGCGAATATGGAAAAAGGCGAGATGCGCGTCGAAGCGAATATCTCTGTAAGTAAAGACGCGAAACTCGGCACGAAGGTTGAAGTAAAAAACTTAAATTCGTTCAAAGTCGTTGAAAAGGCGATTGCGTATGAAATAGAGAGACAGATTGAAGTTTTGGAATCCGGCGGAAAAGTGATTCAGGAAACGAGAGGGTGGGACGAAAATAAAGCAGAAACATTCTCACAGCGTTTGAAGGAAGATTCGCATGACTATCGGTATTTCCCGGACCCGGACATTCCCAAGTTCCGCCTTTCAAAAATTTCCGAGTTCACCAAAGATTCAATTCAGAAAACGCTCCCTGAATTGCCATGGGATAAAAGAAACCGGCTTCTTGCGCTCGGTCTTTCAAAAGAGGATGCGGAAGTCTTGATAGGGGACGCCGTGTACAGTGAAATCTATAAAAATGATATTGAGCCGATTTCCGATGAGAAAACACGCAAAGCGGCCATCAATATTCTCATGAGCGAGATTCGCGGAAAAAATCCGACCCCGCAGGCGCTTCAGAATCTTTCCGGAACATTCGCATCGACAATGGCAATGTATGTTGCCGGTACACTCTCCTCCACGGGAGTTAAAAGTGTTTTTGCAGAACTTCTTGAGCACGGAGGAGACCCTGCGTCGATTGCAAAAGCAGGGGGCCTTATCCAAATACAAGACACCGGGCTTATTGAAAAAATCGCAGATGATGTTATTGCCGAGAATGAAAAAGTAGCCATGGACGTGAAATCAGGCAAAGAAGCTGCAATGAAGTTCCTTGTGGGGCAGGGAATGAAGAAGTCAAAAGGTTCCGCAAATCCTTCGGAGTTGGAGAGGATACTCAAAGCAAAACTTTCAGCCTGAATACTCCACAGCAGGGCACCGAAACGGGCTTCAAGACATTAAAGAGCCGTATACTGATTCGGTGGATGAGCTTGATATAAAAGGTAAAAAGTACATCTCGTCTAAACGAGCTGCAGAAATAACCGGGTATGCCAAAGATTACGTCGGCCAGCTTGCACGCAGCGGAAAGATAGCAGCGACTCGCTTCGGGAGAGCCTGGTATGTGGAAGAATCGGCGATTCTCGCTCATGTGAAAGCCGAAGCGAAGACAATACCTTCTGCATACGCTATTAAGGCTCCAGTGCCGATTTTATCTCCGCACCTATATAAGCCATATAACTTTCCAAAAACGTGGGGGGAGGTACGCTATTTTGAAGATAGCGCCGACCTTCTACCTAAGCTTTCAGGAGTAAAGTCTGCGGTTCTAGAAGCGCCTGAGACGGTCAGAATATCCGTAATAAAGCCGATTCCCGTTCCCGCTCAAAGAAAACCAGAAGAAACGGCTCAGAGAATAAAAATTCTAGAGGACGGTATTATTCGACCGAATCCCGTACTTCGCACTGCTAACGCTTCCACAATGAAGCCTGAGGCCTTTAAAACAACTTCAAGAGCCGGAAAGGCGAGGCGAGATTTGGCTCTTTACAGACTCGCACTCCCTGCAATCGTTGCCGCGAGCGTTCTACTTTTCTTTTTTGGTGTTTCAGGCCTCTTTTTGAGCTCGGGAACCGAATACACGCCGGCACGGGATGCATACACAGCAAGCGTACTGCCGAGTTTCGAGCACGTAGGAGCCATCCTTAAGGATTCTCCCTTTGTTCAGCCAGGCATTAGCGCTTTAAAGGTTTTCACAAAAACTATACAGGATTCATTCTGGGGCTTCTTCAAGGGAGGCGTTGATTTTATAAAAACGATTTGAAATAATCTCGGATAGCCGAGAAATGCCCTATTAGAGGGCATTTTTTAATATAAATCATCAAAAAATATTTAGATTGTGACGATTTTTGCTTTGTTTTTATATTGAGGTAAAAATTTTAAGCACAAATCGGTAAATTTTTAAGCTAAAAACTTTACTTGAGCATAAAAAAATTCAAGGCAAAAAAGTAAGCCCGAATTTTAAAAAATGAGCTCAAAATTTACCGGAATTTATTTTTAAAAAAGTATCGGTTTTAATCCCCAAAACAAATCGAAATTTATAGGTCGGAAAGCCGAAATAGCTAATAAACTATAGGTAGAACGGCGAGCCCATGAGTTTAAATTTAAACGGTAAAAATTACCTTTCTGCGCGCGAAGCTGCTGAACTTACTTCCTATTCTTCAGATTATATTTCCCGACTTTGCAGGAACGGCGAAGTGGAGGGTGAGCGTGTGGGAAGGGCTTGGTATGTCGACAGAGATTCACTTTTGGCGTTTGTTGCAAAAGCCGGGGAGGAAGAAAAAAAACGCAGAGAACAGCTTCGTTCGGAAAGAATAGATACGCTAAAAGCGACTCTTGAAAATAAAGTATTAGATTCAGCGTTTTCAAACGATACGGCTCCCCGATACGCCTGGCACTTGGCGCGAGTTGCAGCGGGCTTGGCCGGCGCGCTTACGTTCGGTGTTGCATTTGTCTTGGGTTATTTTTCTCCGGTTTCGGGAGATGTAGCGAACGGTTTCATGCGGGTCGTGCCGGAGAAAATCGTTGCAGCTGTTTCCCATATGCCGGACGCACTTCAAAATTTCGGCGAATCGTTTGTTTCCGGAGTTGATGTGAGTTTGAACGAGTATAAGGCACATATTATTGAACCGGGAGACATTGCGTCTTCTATTTTCTTAAATGCATATTCCGCCGACATTCGTCTCGGCAATCGCCTCGTGTCTTTGTGGCATGACCGCGACATCGTAATCCCTGAAGTTTTCTCTGATGCACATGAGGCGTACGTGGGTGCAGGAAAAAATCTTGCCGACGTTTCGAACTTGATTATGCGCGGGTACGCGCTCGGTATTTCTGAAACAGGAAAAAATCTTTCCGCTGCTGTGGTGAACGCAACGCAGGGTGCTGCGCAGAACGCCCCGTGGTATCAAAAGGCATTTTCCGCAGTCCTTGCGTTTTTCACGCCGAGTGAACAGAGTGCAAGCGCACCCGCAAAACCGACCGCAAATATCGTTTCAAACACGAAGCCTGTCACCGCTCCCGCATCTTCTGTCGCGGTTATTCAGCGAACCGGCACTACGACGGTTACAAACAATTACAACCAATACGTAACCACAACAGGAGTATCCGAAACTTCACTTTCGGAGCGCCTCAATCAGCTTGAAAATAAATTGCGCGGACTTTTGTATCAGACCGTCGGTTCGGGAACGCCGTACAATCCGCTGCCGGCCTCCGGCGGAGTTGCAAACAACATTGCACTTTTGAGCAACATCGACCACCTGGACGGTGTGATACTGAATAATCCTACGATTATCGGCGGTTCTATTTCAGGAACATCAGGCGTCGGTGAAGGATCGCTCGCCGGTTCAGGCGGAGACGGAAGCCTTGCGTATTGGAGCGGTGGCAGTTTGCTCGGCACCACAACCCCGACACTCGCGTTTATTACCGCAACATCAACGGCTTCCTCCACCTTTGCGGGCGGCATCTTCGCAGGAAGCCTTTCAATCGCAAACCTCGTCGGCTGCGACACGATAGACACTGATGGAAACGGACAACTCAAGTGCGGAACAGACCAGACCGGAAGCGGCGCAGGAACCCCGGGCGGGGCGAACAATCAAGTGCAGTTTAATAACAACGGCAACTTCGGCGGAGATGCGGGCTTCACTTTCAGTTCTTCAACCGACCTTCTGACAATCGTC
>CAZPUX010000060.1:0-4574 GCA_964589865.1 uncultured Candidatus Saccharibacteria bacterium
GCTATGGAGGGCGTGTTTTCAAGGGAGAATGTACGAATGCTTGGAGGCGGAACCGACAACCACTTGATTCTTCTCGATGTGTTCGGCTCGCTTGGTGTGACAGGTAAAGAGGCGCAGGAGCTTTTGGATAGCGTAGGACTTACGACCAATAAAAATGCAATTGCAAATGACCCTAGAAAGCCTATGGATCCGTCGGGTCTCCGACTGGGAACGCCGGCGATAACAACGCGTGGCTTTAAAGAAGAAGACTCTGTTCGTGTCGCCGAACTCATGGTGTCAGCGATGCGCAACAAAGGCGATAATGAGGTTTTGGAACACATACGCGCGGAAGTTAAAGAGCTGGCATTAAAATTCCCGATTCCCGATTCTTTTGTATAGTGTCTGAATGGACGCGGAAGGAACGATTCTCTATGCGCTTAAGAACGCGCTCGCGAAACTCGGCATTCACACGGGCGAGGTAACGCTTTCGCACCCCGAGGAACTTTCACATGGCGATTACGCCACGAGTATTGCGCTTGCCGCTGCAAAAGCAGCGAATAAAAACCCGAAAACGCTTGCGGAGGAAATCGTCGAGGCAATGGGAAAAGTAGACGGCGTTTCTAAAATAGAAGTCGCAGGTCCCGGGTTTATAAATTTCACGCTTGAACGCGGGTATTTCCCGAGCCAATTGAAACGAATTTTGGACGCAGCGAGTCGCTGGGGAAGGAACGACCACGTCAAAGGGTATAAGGTAATGGTTGAATATGCTCAACCGAATCCCTTTAAGCCGTTCCATATCGGGCACCTGATGTCGATTACGACCGGTGAATCTATATCGCGGTTTGTCGAATATTCCGGTGCGGATACTTTTCGCGTGAATTATCAAGGGGATATCGGACCTCACATCGCAAAGGCGATTTGGGGGCTGCAAAAAAAGAGTCTGAATGCCGGGAACATTGCAGACTTGGGCGATGCGTATGTGTATGGCGCGACGGCATACGAAGAAAACGAGGAAGCAAAAAAAGAAATCGATGCTTTGAACAAACGTTTATACGCGAATGACGCGGAGCTGAAAGAAATATACGAAAAAGGCCGCGCCGCATCGTTAAAACACTTCGATGAGATATATATAGTGATGGGGACGCACTTTGACCATTTGTTTTTTGAAAGCGAAGTTGCTTCGCGCGGTGTTGAGATGGTCAAAGAAGGAGTGAGGAAAGGAGTTTTTGAAGAAAGCGACGGGGCGATTGTATACAAAGGAGAAAAAGTGGGTTTGCATACGCGCGTATTCATAACAGGGCAAGGCAACCCAACGTACGAGGCAAAAGAAGTTGCTCTCGCAGAAGCGAAGAAAAAAGTTTTTCCGTTCGATTTAAACATTACGCCGGTCGCTGTGGAGCAGGATAATTACTTCAAGGTTGTTGAAGCGGCTTTGGCTGAATTGATGCCTGAGATGAAAGGGAAGTACACACATGTCGCATTCGGCATGATGCAGTTAGCTTCAGGAAAGATGTCATCACGAAAAGGGAACATAATCACCGGCGAATCGTTGATTGAAGATATGCGCGCAAAAGCGATGGCGAAGATGGAAGAGAGGGATTTAGGTGAGGAGAAACAGGCAGTTGCAGACGCGGTTGCGGTTGCGGCAATCAAATACGGCATTCTGAAGCAAGCCCGCGGGAAAAATATTATCTTTGACCCTGAGGCCTCGCTTTCATTCGAGGGAGACTCAGGGCCGTATTTGCAGTACAGCCACGTGCGCGCCTCGGCGGTCTTGAGGAAAGCGAAAGAAGAAAATGTAAAAATAAATACAGATAACGCGCCGGAAGATACCGTCGAACTTGAACGGCTTTTGTACAGATTCCCCGAGGCTGTATTTCGCAGCGCAAAAGAATCGGAACCACACCACGTCACCACGTTCCTTACACAGCTCGCCGCGTCATTTAACGGCTGGTACGCACAAGGAAAAATTGTAGACAGCACGGACCCGTATTCGCCCTATTACGTTGCATTGACGCAGGCGTTTGCAACAACTATGAAAAACGGTTTGTGGCTTTTGGGTATTCAGGCACCCGAGCGAATGTGATGACAAATACTCAGGTTATTCTTGTCGATGAGAACGACAATAAAATCGGAACGATGGATAAACTTGAAGCGCATCAAAAAGGTGCGCTTCACCGTGCGTTCTCTGTTTTCATTTTTCATCCGGATGGACGATTAATGCTCCAAAAAAGAGCTGAGGATAAATATCATTCCGCAGGACTCTGGACCAACACCTGCTGCAGTCATCCGCGCCCCGGGGAGTCGGTTATGGATGCGGCGCATCGGCGTCTCAAAGAAGAAATGGGTTTTGATTGCCCGCTTACCGAAGTTCACTCTCTTATATATCGCACCGAATTTTCAAACGGACTCATTGAGCACGAGTTTGACCATGTCTTAGTGGGGACTTGGAATGGGGAGCCTAAGATTAATCCTTCCGAAGTCAGCGAGTGGCTCTGGGTTCTTCCTGAGACGCTGCGTGACGAGCTTCTGAGATACCCGGAGAAGTACAGTTACTGGCTTAAGGCTGCCTTTGAACAAACGTTGGTGGCAAGGTAATGTAACTTACACGGACGTATTCGAGTATAACGAACAAGCATCCTTATGGCCTTTTTAGAAACCTCGCACGCCCCCCTGATTCGACCTGACGGGGTAAAGAGAAAACCGCTCATCTCGCTTGAGGAGGCGAGGGCGCGCCACGAAATTTTGGGCGTCGCTGTTTTCATTCTCAAGGAAGGGAAGATATTTACCATCGAAGAAAATCAAACAAACGAACGCACCGGTAAAAATAAAGGCGACCAGGGAATTTTTTGCGAAACGCTGAGACCAGGTGAGATATTTGAAGAGGCCGTTCTTCGCTCGTTGAAGGAGGAAGCGGGGGTTCCCGAGGAGTGCATCGGGGAACTCTTCGGCATCGACTCAGCGGCGCTTCTCGGAGAGGGCGAAGCGTCCGGCGTATTCGGACGCGGGTATCAAATAGAACTGCTGGGGTCGGAAGCGGAATTACGCGGCCATATCAGTCGAGGTGACGGCGAAATAAACCCCGTCGGGTTTCTCAGTTTGAAAGAATTACGCGCACGCAAGCTCCGTTCCGCCACGCAAGTTGCGTTGAAGCTCTATACCCCGAGACTTGTGATGCAAAATGACTCGCTGGTTCCTCTCTCGGTAGAAAGTTTGAGAGGCGTGCACTAGTTTGACAAAAAACATATTTTTCTTATACTTAATTTTGTGGCCGGTATATTTACAGTTTCTATTAAGAAGACCCGCTTCAAGCGAAGGGGGTAATTGTTCGTATTTAATCTACAAACACAAAAAGCCCCCAACCGGGGGCTTTTTTAATGTAAAACACTATGTCATCACAAGAATCACAACATCGACCCACGCTTCAGGAAGCTCTTGAAGCAATACAGGAACGAGAATTAAGAATAAACCGCGTTGTCGTCAACGTAGAAGCGCGAGAGGACAAATCCGGAACGCGGTTTTTCGAAATCAGGCACGCTTATCCGCAAAATGTTCCGGTTGACCCAAACTAATATGTTTACTCAAGAAAACAGAGTTGCAGAGATCGCGGCAACCCGGCGCGACCCCGAAACAAGGCGCATGGTGCTTGAGGCACTCGAAAACATAGGCGAGCGAAAAATTACGTTCGAAGGCCGGCGGAACGGCCCGTCGTTTCTGAAAATAGGAGGCACGCACGGGAATGAAATTCTCGGAATACTTGCCGTAGAGACGCTGCGCCGGCTGTTTGATTCGGGGGAATGGCACCTCTCCTCGGGTGTTGTGCACCTTATGCTTGGCAATCCCCGCGCAATCGCCTTGAACGTCAGAGCTGTAGACGGGGACATTAACCGGATGATGACTGCAGAAGTTATCGGAGGCGGTGATGCGTACGGGCGGGACGGGGCCCGCGTGCGCACACTGGCAAACGCCATAGGCGAAGCTGAGATAACGGATGACGGGCATTCCACGAATAACCCGTCGGTTGCGTTTATGTGCGCGCAGGCAACTGCGGAGCATGAAGCGGTGTATTGCCGGCTTCCGCACGAGGCGGTCGTTCATGACCCGCTTCGGTTCGTCTCGCGAGGCGGGAGGTCCATTGACGAATACGCGGACGATTGCGGGCGCATAGGTATATGCCACGAAGCAGGGCAGGCGGTCGATACGTCCAAGTTGCCCGAGGTCATTGAAGGAATCAGGCGCATTCTCGTAGACCGCGGGATGATGCACGGCGCAGTACCGCCGCCAGCGTCGCGTGCCCGGCGGTTTGAGGTTGTTGAACCGGTTCCGTATGTAGAGGGCAGAAATTTCGAATTCGCACTCAACAAAGCGAGAAGTTTTGAACCCGTTCGTAAAGGGGAAGCCATTGGATTTTGGGACGGGGAACCGGTTCTTTCGCCCGTTGACGGCGTCATGTTGTTCCCGAAAAAACCCGAACACCAAAGGGATGACGGAATCGTGACGCACCTTGCCGTGCCTATTAGGGATAGAGCGTAAAAAGCGGGTAATGCTACTATTGGCAGGACACCATGGCTGAAGATAAAAGCGATGTTGCCAAG
>CAZPUX010000061.1:0-4570 GCA_964589865.1 uncultured Candidatus Saccharibacteria bacterium
ATAGAACTATTGGTCGTGATTGCCATCATCGGCATTCTCTCATCTGTGGTGTTGGCATCATTGAACACTGCACGTTTGAAGAGCCGCGACACGAGAAGGCTTGCAGACGTCAAGCAGATTCAAAATGCATTGGCGCTGTATTTCGACAATAATTCCAAATATCCCGCGGATATTTATGCCGCAAGCGTTTTGGCGCCGCAGTACATTGCGTCGGTCCCCAAAGACCCGGTCGGACAAGCAAATTATCCGTATACGGGCCTTGATACCGATGGGGATTTGGCATCCTGCGAGAGCTATCACGTAGGGGCGACTCTCGAGGAGGGAACAAACAAAGCCCTCGCCGGCGACATCGATGCGGCAGTAGGAACTGAATGTACGGGCTCCTCCGCAGACTTTGACGGCGCCGACCCTATTTACGATCAGGTTCCTTAACGAGCATAACTCTCCGTAAAAACGAACCCCGCCCTCCTAGAAAGTGGGCGGGGTTTTGTTGGTACACTAACGATACATGCTCGAGTTTCTTCCGTACCTTTTTCTTTTCGGCATCGGTTGTGCGGTCGGTAGTTTTGTGAATGTTGCGATTTTGCGATTCGGTTTTTCAGAATCCCAGCAATCGCGCTCCCACTGCATGGCATGCGGGGAGCAGATACGCGCGTTTGATTTAATCCCGCTCTTTTCTTTTTTTGCGCTTTCGGGGAAATGTCGCGCATGCGGGAGCGCCCTTTCCGTTCAGTATCCTATCGTCGAGCTTTCGACGGCGCTGTTGTTTATACTTGCGTACGCGACAACTCCTCCGCTTTTAGAGGCGTGGTCCCTGGCGGCATTCGTCTCGCTTCTCGTGTTTCTATCAGTTCTTGTTGCCCTCGTGGTGTATGACATACGGCACACGCTGGTGCCGATGCCGTTTGTCTGGCTCCTTGTAGCTTCCGCTCTCGCCGCTTCAGCGGCGCAAAGCATGTTCATGCATTCGTTTGCGCCGTTAATCGATAGCGCCTACGGCGCGCTTGCACTTTCCGGTTTCTTTTTCGGAGTTTATGTCGTGACGCGCGGAAAGGGGATGGGACTCGGGGATGCATACATTGCTGGCGCTATCGGAACTCTTCTCGGATTACTTCGCGGCATTGAGGCGATTATGCTTTCGGTGTGGATTGGCACTATTGTCTATCTTCTCGTAATGCTGTTATCCTCCGTTCTCTCGAAGCTTCGATTGTTCGGGAGGGGGGTGCGCGTTACCATGAAAACAGAGTTGCCGTTCATTCCGTTCCTCGCACTCGGTACTTTGCTCGGCCTCTTTACCGGCATATCTCCGCTCGCGTTTGCAGCTCAGATTGCATCACTGTTATGGAAATAATGACGCACAAACACTTCCCTGGAAGCACGCGCGCCGTTCGTGCGTTTTCCCTGCTTGAAATGCTGGTGGTGTTATTTATTTTCTCGACGATATCGCTCATCATTCTCGCGAATCACTCAAAATTCAACAGCTCCGTGCTTCTCGGTTCTTTGGCGTATAAAATCGCGCTTTCCGTCCGCGAGGCCCAGGTGTACGGTCTTTCCGTACAGGGGCAGACCACAGGAGGTGTTACGAATTTTAACGTTGGCTATGGGGTGCATTTCGCCGGCGGCACGACGTATATTCTGTTTTCTGATTTAAACGCAAACAAAAAGTATGACGGCACACCCACTGACGCGATTATAAAAACATACACCTTAACCCAAGCGCACACCGTTTCAGATTTCTGCGGGATAGCCGCAAATGGAA
This sequence comes from uncultured Candidatus Saccharibacteria bacterium, assembly GCA_964589865.1. GTDB lineage: Bacteria > Patescibacteriota > Minisyncoccia > Phycocordibacterales > Phycocordibacteraceae > Phycocordibacter. The sequence goes on from CAZPUX010000061.1 coordinate 1,760, forward strand.
GCCGGCAATGCGCGGGTCCTCCGACGCCCGCGATAACCTATCTTGATGTGGTATTTTTCCGCCCCGACCCGGATGCCATCATTTCCTCCGATGTCGTACCGCCCGCATCGCCGTATTCTTCCGCCGAAATCACGGTCGCATCCCCCGCAGGCTCAACGCGGAAAATCTCCGTCTATTCAACCGGTCAGATTTCGGTAACCGTCGGAGTTCCCTAATTTTATGAAAAAAACAGAAAAAGGATTCACCTTAATAGAAATGATGGTCGCGGTATCGATTTTTGCCGTGGTGATGCTTGTGGGCGTAGGCTCGTTGCTGGCCTTGGTACAGACTAATAAACGCGCCCAGGCAATCAACTCCGTTATGAACAATTTAAATGCGGCGGTTGAATCAATGACGCGCACCATGCGTGTCGGCACCACATATCACTGTGCCGCGACGTACAACGACTTGAGCAATCTCACCTCGCCTCAAGATTGTTCGGGAGTGAACGGCAATCTTCCCGGCGTTCTTTTGGCGTTTGAATCAGCAAACGGAAACAAATCAAATTCCGCCGACCAGGTCGTGTACCGAATCAACGGCAAACAACTCCAACGTTCTCTTGATTCAGGAGCAAACTGGGTCGCACTCACATCTCCCGACGTTTCCATAGATTCGTTTAACTTTTACGTGGTGGGCGCACTCCCCGGCGACGGCGTGCAGCCGCGCGTCCTGATGCGCATCAAGGGTTCGGCACAAGTGCCGGGAGGAGCAACGAATTTCACCGTGCAATCAAGCGTGGTTGAACGCCTCCTCGACATTTAATTAATATGAAAACACTCAGGAAAACACTCAGGGCTTTCACACTGATAGAAACGTTTGTCGCGGTGTCGGTCCTTCTCATATCGCTTGTGGGACCCTTGTCCATTGCAGCGCAGTCTTTGCGCTCCGCCTATTATGCGCGCGACCAGGTAACCGCCTATTACTTGGCTCAGGAGGCGATTGAATATGTCCGCGCAAAACGAGACCAGAACGTCATTGTGGGCAGTTCCTGGCTTTCAGGCCTTGAAACGTGTGAAGTTATTAACGGCGCTGACCCAGTCTGTTCGGTTGATTTTAAAAACTTCAGAGCCGACGTGTGTCTCGGCGGTGTGTGCGATCCGTTAAAACTTTCTTCCGACGACCAAATTTTCAACACGCAAACCGGTACGCCCTCATTATTCACGCGCTCTCTGAAAATTATTCCGGTTACGAATAATGGTACGGATGAGGTGACGCTTCAGGTTACGGTGAGCTGGGTATCTGCAGGCATCAGCCGTTCGTTCCAGCTTAAGGAAAATATCTTCAATTGGCTCTAGAAAAATATGAACTACGGGAAAATAACAAAAACTCAGAAAGGATTCACTTTGTTGCTTGCGGTTTTGATATCCAGCATTCTGATTGCGGTCGGTTCGGCGATTTTCGATATAGCGCTGAAAGAAATTACACTCTCATCTTCGGGCAGGGAATCGCAGTTCGCATTTTATTCCGCCGACACGGGCGTTGAGTGCGCCTTGTACTGGGATTTAAAGCAAAATGCTTTCGGCACCACGTCGCCCCAAAATAGTATTAAATGCGGCGGTGTGACGATTCCGGACGCAACGTGGGCTCCGGGGGCAGGGTGGAGCCGAACCCTTAACAATCCGAACGCTCAGGACTCTTCATATTCGTATGTGACGAAGTTCTGGTTCCCCGTGCTGCCCACTACTGACCCGACTTCAAAAGTCCCGTGCACCTACGTAAAAGTGACCCGCTTGTATTATCCGGTTATTACCACCACGGTAGAATCTTCCGGCTACAACACGTGCGATACGGGGAATGTGTTGCGTCTGGAGCGCACCATTCGGGTGACGTACTAGAACCGGCTTTCTCGGAACATTTTTCGTAAAAACGGTACAATAGCAAAGTGTCGGCTGTGCCAAAAGACGTCCGCGAGAGAGTCGAAAAACTGCGCGAAGCGATAAACCGCTATCGGTACCTGTATCACGTTGAAGACAGGGAAGAAATACCGGCTTCAGCCTTGGATGAGCTGAAACACGAGCTATCAACCTTGGAGGAGAAATATCCTGAACTCATTACGCCCGATTCGCCGACTCAGCGCGTTGCAGGGAAGCCCTTGCCTGAATTTAAGAAAGTCCGCCACGCCATTGCCCAGTGGTCGTTTAACGATGTGTTTTCGGAAGAAGAATTCCGCGCGTTTGACGAGCGGGTGCAGAAAAATATTAAATCCCAATTCGGGCATACGGCGCATGCAACGTATTCATGCGAACTTAAAATCGACGGGTTGAAAGTCGTTTTGACATATGAAAAGGGGAAACTAAAAACTGCTGCAACGCGCGGGGACGGCATCGTCGGCGAAGACGTCACCATGAACGTACGTACTATCGATTCAGTCCCGCTTTCTTTAACAAAAGCCCTTGATATCGTTGTTGAGGGAGAAGTGTGGATGGGCAAGTCATCCCTCAAGTCGCTCAATAAGGAAAGAGAAAGAGCAGGCGAATCATTGTTTGCAAATCCCCGGAACGCAGCCGCTGGCGCCATACGCCAGCTTGACCCGAAAATCGCCGCATCCCGCAAGCTCGACACGTTCATTTATGACGTTGCGGAAAGTTCGACTTCTGTGCCCGACACGCAAATTGCGGAACTGGAATTTTTAAAAGAATTGGGATTAAAAGTAAACAAAGAAGACGTACGCGCGGAAAATGCCGACGAAGTAATTGCCTACTGGGAGCACGCACTTAAGGAACGCGAAAAGCGGGATCAGGCATCCACGGGCGACGGGTTTTTTGTGTTCTT
>CAZPUX010000062.1:0-4471 GCA_964589865.1 uncultured Candidatus Saccharibacteria bacterium
AGTGGTACCTCGGGAGGCTCATAACCTCCAGACTCCGGTTCAAATCCGGACCCCGCAACAAGTTCGCGAAGGCGAACGCAGTGCCCAGCGCCAGCAGGCGCGGGTACAAGCGAAGCTTCCGCAAAACGCAGTCCCGTGCGTAGACACGGGACAAGCGCAAAAACACCGCAAATGCGGTGTTTTTATTTTGTGTCATTTCGACGAGCTTTTTGAGCCGCAAGAAGTATGGGCATTGGACTACTGATATTTTGATACCAAAGCACAGCACCCATATCCGCTAATTCGCATACAATATGATTAAATTTTTCTTTTTGTTTTGCCTCCGCTTCTTTCAAAGTTTCCAGTACGATACCACTTTGTTCAAGTAATTTGGTAATATCGTTATTACTTTCTTGTTGGGTTGCTGCTCCTCTATACATGCCAGCGAGTATTGACAGCCGATTAAATGTTTCCTCAGTGGACTTAACAGCCTTCGGTAAAAACGTAGTCATTTCATCATTTTGAGCAAGTTGCATAGCCAAATCTCCGATTCTATTTATTTCCCCTCCAGCTAAATCTCTTCGCGCAACATGAACCCACAAATCGACAGGCATGTATTTTATTGATGTACCTTCTGCTTCTTCTGTCCCTTTTCCGTTCTCTCGAGGGATTGGACCGACCATGCGATAGAGCATCTTTTCCACCCCGTATACACCACCTTCCCACTTGGCTTCTTCCTTCATTACGTCACCTTCCCACTTACTCCCCTCTTTTAGTTCGTCAGGAACATACATCGTTGTTCCTGACGGAATATCAACGTGACGAAATCTCTCGGTATCGTGTGCCATGAAATACTCCTACACAAAATTAAACTCCTCAAAAACCTGCTCGTAAAGCTTTAACACCCGGAACGCTTCGCGCTGAGTCAGAATAAAATCAGAAGAGCGGGCACTTACGAAATTTTTAATGCGGTGCGCCTCCCAGGCATTCGGCAATGTTACAAACGCGCCTTCAGGAACCGAACGCAATTTGTCTGCGGTTGTTTCCCCCTGATAGCCGAATTTTTCCAATACTTCGCCTAAGATTACATCCGCCTCGATGATGCCGTCTTTCCAATCCTTGGGGCTCGCCGACATTCCTTTATCGAGTATCAACTGCCAGCGGCTCCGCATCTGCCAGGTTTGCGCGGTGTCTTTGGGCAGTGTGCCGTAGAGCGAAAGTTCCTGGTATCTGATATACAAAAGTCCGAAAAAAGAACCCAGAACGATAAGAAATAGTAATCCCGAAAGCGTGTACGAAAGAACGGAGAAGATTCCCCACAATGCTGCGAGAATCCCGCCGATAAATGTAACGAAATCCGCCAGCGCCCCGAAAATTCCCGTCTGCGGTTGTGCAACCGGATGCGCAGCACCGTGCCCCCCGCCGAATAGCCATGTCCAGAAATCAATCGCGCCTGAACCATTCGGAATCGGCGTGCCGACGCTTATCGTGCTTGTCGCAATAGGTTCGCCCGTAACATCGTCAACGGTCGTGCACCTTCCTCCGAACATGGAGTAGATAATGCAGTAGATGTACTGCAGGTTTAAAAACTTAAAATGTTCGTAGGTAATCATTTACGACTCGCCCAATACGTCTTTTGCGATAGCAAAGAGCGATGATTCCGTTCGCTTCGGACTCATAAATTGTACGCCAACCGGAAGCGTTACCCCGTCTCTAACCACCGTTGCTTTGGGTACGGAAATGGCGGGAATACCCGTTAAGTTTGCAGGCGCTGCAAAAATATCCTCCAGATACATAGATACAGGATCGCTTTTTTCGCCAAGCTTGAATGCGGGTCCCGGCGTGGTGGGGGTCGCGATAAACGCAACATCCGCAAATGCTTTTGCCAAATCCTGCGCCAACACTCCGCGAAGCGCGGTGGCTTTCCTGTAGTACGCATCGTAGTAGCCTGAAGAAAGTACGTACGTGCCCAGGATTATTCTCCGTCTTGTTTCCGCTCCGAATCCTTCCGCGCGCGAATTCATGTATTCTTCGAGCAAATTTCCTCCTTCTTTGTGCAAGCCATAGCGCAATCCGTCCAGACGCGCGAGGTTCGTAGAAACTTCCGCAGGCATCACGATGTAATACGCGGCAAGCCCGAACGGTGCTGAGGGAAATTCAATATCAACTATTTCATACCCCTTCCCTGCCAACTCTTTCAACACGACTTCAAATTGTGCCTGCACATCCGGATGCGCATCTTTTACGAATTCGCGCGGAACGCCGATTTTTTTTCCTTTTACGCTCACCTCGCCTGCATCAGGAAGTGTGGTGCCGTCCAAAGGGTCATTCCCTTTTATCGTATTGAAAACGGTTTCAACGTCGTACACGTTTCTCCCGAACGAACCGATTTGGTCCAAGCTTGAACCCATGGCAATTAAGCCTGAGCGGGACACAGCACCATACGTTGGTTTAAGCCCCACCAATCCGCACAGGCTCGCAGGCTGCCTTATTGAACCGCAGGTTTCAGAACCTAAGGCAACAGGGGTTAAATGCGAAGCAACAGCAGCTGCGGAACCGCCGGAAGAACCGCCCGGAACGCGAGCTAAGTCATGGGGATTTTTCGCGGGCCCGAATGCGGAATGTTCCGTAGAGGAGCCCATAGCAAATTCGTCCATGTTGGTCCTGCCAAGAAAAACACCGTGTGCGGATTTTAATTTAGTGATTGCGGTCGCATCATACGTTGCGACGTGACTTTCAAGCATCTTCGATGCGGCGGACGCGTGCTTCCCTTTTATAAGAATGTTGTCTTTGAACGCCATCGGAATACCGGTCAGCGGGTGCGCATTTGCCCCTTCTTTTGAAAGCACGGCATCGGCATCTTTGGCCATCATTTCGGCATCATCAAACACTTCCAAAAACGCATTCAGTTTCGGATTTTCTTTTTCAATCCGTGCAAGGTGCGCTTTCGTAACATCAACCGCGGAAAACTGTTTCGCACGGTATCCACTTGCAAGCTCCTTCCCTCCAAGGTCAGTGAGTTCCATATTAGCCGAGAATTTTCTTTACCTTCAAATACTGCCCATCCCTACGCGAAGCCTGTTTCAGCAATTCCTCCGTATGGATGCCCGTTTCGTGCGGTTCCCCATCCTCGCGCATCACATTTTCCGAATCCAAATACACCGTGCCTTCGGGAACTGCAGGCAATTCGACTTTCTGAATCGTGTCGATATACGCCACAATCGCGTTTATTTCACCCTGGAGTTTTGCCGTTTCCTCTTCAGAGAGTGCCAGGCGCGACAGAAGCGCAAACTTTTTTACGTCATCAATACTTACCATTTCGCCATAATACCAACAAAAGACAGGCGATTCTACCTACGCTTTTAGAAGCGCTATAAATTGTTTTTCCGAAAGAGTCGGCACATTTAACGACTGCGCTTTCTCGTATTTCGAGCCCGCCTCAGCTCCCACAACCACGTAATCGGTTTTTTTCGATACTGAGCCGGTAACTGTGCCTCCGAGCGAGCGGATTTTTTCTCCCGCTTCTTCCCGCGACAAGGTTTCAAGCGTTCCCGTTAAAACAAATGTTTTTCCCGAGAATTTGCCGGTCGTTCTCGCTTCCCCCTTGAGCACATGCACTTCTTTCAAAAGCTCCTTCAAGGCATGCGCGTTATCGGAATCCCTAAACCATTCATGCAGGGATTTTGCAACGATATCTCCGACCCCAACAATTGACTGCAGCTCTTCAAACGTTGCACGCATAATTTTTTCGAGTGTCCCGAAATGCGACGCCAAATCCCGTGCGGTTTCCTCCCCCACCTGCGGTATTGAAAGCCCGATTACAAAACGCTCAAGCGGAATTTTTTTGCGCGCATGTATGCTCGCAATAAGATTTTTGATGGAGAGTTCCGCAAATCCTTCGATGTTTTCCATGTCGCCCTCGGTCAGCGTGAAAATGTCGGCATAGTTAGTGAGCAACCCTTCATCCATAAGCGCATCAACAGTTTTCGGACCCATGCCTTCAATATCAAACGCGTGTTTGCCGACAAAATGATAAAAGCGCCTCCGTTGCTGGGCTGCGGAATCTTTTGCAACGCATCGCCACGCGCTCATCCCCGGGACCCGTTCAATCGAGCCGTCACCTCCGCATTCATTAACTTTCTTCGGAAACTTGTACGGTTTTGAATTTTTCGGTCTGAGTTCAGGCACTACCTTTACGACTTCCGGAATCACATCGCCTGCGCGCTGAATAATAACGGTATCTCCAATGCGCACATCGAGGCGGTTAATCTGGTCCTCGTTATGAAGCGTTGCGCGCGACACGATGACACCTGCAACGTTAACCGGTTTTAAATGCGCGACGGGCGTCAATATGCCTGTGCGTCCGATTTGAAGATTAATGTCTTCAATAACTGTCGTTACCTGTTCCGCGGGAAACTTGTATGCAACCGCAAACCGCGGAGCCTTGCCCGTATATCCCAGCGCCTCTTGATACGCGCGCTCATTTACTTTT
>CAZPUX010000063.1:0-4431 GCA_964589865.1 uncultured Candidatus Saccharibacteria bacterium
CTTGCGAGCCGAAGCATCCTGTGGCCGGATCTTGAGTCTCAACAAGCCAATGCGGCAACTTCTCACGTGTGGGTTGTCTGTCTCTATTGAGCATAGGACAGCACTAAAACACACTTCAATCGGATATTCAATTTGCACCGTTAGAATTCCAGAACTGTTTACCTGGATTTCGATAGATAAGAATCGGAGTCAGGACCAAAGTCAGCACCATCGCAAACGTAAGGCCGAACATAATCGCGAATGCTAACGGACCCCACAAGGCGGAAGCGCCTGCAAGCGGAATCATGCCGATAACGGTCGTTATGGTCGTAAGCACAATCGGACGCAACCTGCTTGCCGCTCCGTCTACCACCACCTCCTCAAGGTTTCTTCCTTCGGGGTTTTTCATACGGACAATCATCGAGTCCACCAGAATAATCGCGTGGTTAATGATGACGCCTGCAAGCGCGATGATGCCGAGAAGCGAAGAGAACGAGAATGGCTGGCCGGTCAAAGCAAGTCCGCCAAGAACGCCGATAAGCGCCAAAATACAGAGCATGAGAAGGTAAATTGCATAGCGGAAGGAATTGAATTCGTATACCAATATACCGAGCATTAGCACCAATCCCGCAATAAAGGCGATACCCATTTCGCTGAACGATTTATTGACGTCTTCTGTTTCGCCACCCACTTTCATAGTGACGCCGTTTGGAAGGCCTTGTTTGTTCATTGCAGATACAAACGCGGCAGAAACTTCAACGGGCGTAGCGTTTCCTTCCGTATAACTTGAAACGGTCGCGATGTTTTTCTGGTCTTCGCGCCGAATAACTGCGTTTGATTTTTCAACGGACGGCGAAACCACAGAACCAAGAAGCACCGTTCCGCGCGGGGTTTTAATCGGGAGGTTCAACACCGCGTCAATGGTGGCTTTTGTCGTATCAGACGGGTCTTTCCAATCAGGGTTGAGGTTGGTGGAAACCAACACATCAATATCTTCGTTGTCTTTTTTTATAGTCGTTGCAACAACCCCCGAAACCGCTGTGCGCAAAGTTGCAGCTACTTGTGCGGGTGAGAGTCCCACCTGCGAAGCTTTTGCGCGGTCAATGGTGAGCGCAAATTGCGTACCGTCGTCTTTGATTGAAGTTGCGACTTCAACAGTGCCCTTAATCGAATGCAAAACCCCTTCTGCTTTATCAACTGCGCGTTCTAAATCGTCGAGATTTTCGCCGGAGAAGGTAATAAGAACCGGCGCACCCGTCGGCGGGCCTCCTTGCGGTTCAAATGCATGAACACTGAAATCATGAAATACGGAAACTTTTTTACGAAGCTCCTCGGTTATCTGCTGTGAAGTGTCTTTTCTAAGCTCCTTCTTTACAAGCTTTATGGTGATGTTTGCATATTTCGGACCGCTTGAGCCGTTACCGCTCAAGGCCGAAGATGCGCCGACGGTGGTTACAAACGACTCAATTCTAGGGTCGCCGTACAATATTTCTTCAACCGCGCGCGTTCCCAAGTCCGTTTCTTCAAGCGGGGTGCCTTGTTTGGCTTCAATTTCCAAATACGCGTACTCAGCGTTGTCTTGCGGAAAAAACAATACTTTCACTACCCCGGTTATCGGGAGCAGGATAGCAATAATAAAGGCAATCAGCATGCCCCACATAAAACGGTTCTGGAATTTTCTGTCTTTCAGAACCCCCGTGAGGAATGAGCGATACCAATGGTTGGCGGTTTCATTCCATTTTTCCTGCATCATGTCGAACTGGCTCATCGTGTTTTTGGTGAGTTTGAGCGCGATAAAAGGCACGAGACCGAGCGCCACAAAGATGGATGCAAACAAAACGGTGATAATCGTGAATGGGATTGATTTAATGTATTGGCCCACGACGCCGGAAATAAAGAAAAGCGGAGCAAACATTGCAATCGTCGTCACGGTGCCCACGGTCAAAGGACCGGCGTATTCACGTATCGATTCTTTTGCCGCCTTCATCACGTCGCCGTATTTTTTGAAACGGGTGTGAATGGCTTCCGTGACGACGATGCCGGAATCCACCAAGATGCCGATAGCAAGAATCAGCGCAAATAATGAAACGAAGTTGATGGTGTTGCCGGACGCATTCAGCCCGATAAAGGCGATGACGAATGAAAGGGGAATTGAAAGTCCGGCGACAATCGATTCGCGCCAGCCGATTGCAACCACCAAGCACAGCATGACGAGGATAACGGTTTCAAAGCCGACCTCGGTCAAATCGGTAAGGCTTTTCTGCACTTCTTCTCCAAGGTCAATCGATATAATCGTCGTGATGCCCGCAAGCATTGTTTTTGAAAGTTCTTTCAACTTTGCCTTGGCGGCTGAAGCGGTTGCGAAAATATTTCCGCCTGATTTTTTGTGCACCGAAAGCGTGATTGCCGTTTCTGCGGGCGCACCGTGGTCCGACACGCGGGAAAGCGTAGTTGCTTTTTCAACGCCGTTCACGATATCCGCAACGTCGCGGAGATACACCGGGTTTCCGTTGACGTTGCCGACGGTCGTTTGAGCCAACTCTTCCGGGTCGGTTAAATCTCCGTTAAACGCAACTGCATATTCCACGTCATCGACGGTAATGGTTCCGACAGGAAGTGAAGAATTTGCGGCGCCTAAGGCGGCAACAATATCAGAAAGTGAAAGCCCATATGATTCCAATGCTTCGCGGCGAACGATTATCGATGCTTCGCGGTCGCGGTTTCCTGCAATATCAACCGTTGAAACGCCGGATACGTTCTCAAGCTGGTCGCGCACGTCTTTGCCGAGACGCGTGAATTCGGTCGGCGGCAAACCGCCCGAGAGAGAAAGAATAAATATCGGCTGGTCGTTTGCGGTAATTTTTGAAACAACGGGGTCATCAGCGTCGCGGGGGAGTTTCGGTTTCGCCCTATCAACCGCGTCTTTTACATCCTGTATTGATTTGTCCAGGTTTGCGGATGCGTCGAATTCCGCAACAACAACCGAAATGCTTTCGCGCGATGTTGAGGTGAGTTTGTGCAGGTTTTCAACCGTACCGACTTCTTTTTCAATTTCTTTGGTTATAAGCTTTGCCGTATCGGCAGCGGATGCTCCGCGCAAGGTCGTCTGTATGACTGCGACCGGAATAACGACTTCAGGCGCGTTTTCCTTTGGAATCGCCAGCACCGCTACTGTGCCGGCGCACACCAAAGCGATAATAACGAGCGCAGTAAATTGGCGCCGTTCGAGGAAAAAGTTCCAAAAACTATTCATGGTTGAAAACTATTGAGCTTTTACGATTATCTGCTGTCCTTCTTTGAGTCCGCGCGCATCCTGCACAATCTGCATGTCAGCGGTCAGTCCTGAAGCGATTTCAACTTTTGAACCGCGAAGGACCCCTAGAATAACCGGGTGCGATACTAAAGCGCCGTCTACAACCGTAAAGACAACGGAACCCTCGGGTGTTATTTTTATTGCGGACAAGGGAACCGTCGGAGTCCCTGTCGCGGTTTCCTTGGGGGCGGTGCGGGTGATTGAGACGCTCGCGGATGAGCCGGAAATCAATCCGGCATTTTCAGGAATTGAAATTCTTATTTCGGCTTTTTTAGTAACCGGGTCCAAGGCTGAGGCGACTTTCGAAACTTTTCCCTCAATGGTTCCGCTGATGAGGGCGCGGGCGCCGAGCGCAATGTCGCCGATATCGCGTTCTGATACGAATACAACCGCTTCAAGTCCGCGCGCATTCGTTATGTACACAACCGGGACGGACGCGTTTACGAATGAGCCGACGTCTAAATCAAGGCGGTTTATTGTTCCGGAAATCGGCGCCCGGATGATTGTTTTTTCAAGGCCTGCCTGCGCGGCGGCAAGATTTGCTTCCGCAGCCCGGATGTCGGCGTTTTCGCCGTTTCCCCCGGAAAGGCTTTCATTTGCAATCGCAACGCCGGCGCGTTTTGCTTTCAGCGCTTCAATCGTTCCCGCAAGCGTCGAACGCAATCCGTTGATGCTTGAAAGTGCCGCGCCTACATCAGCGCGGTAGCCGGCAATCTGAGCTTCGGTAACGTTGCTGCTCGCGATTGCGTTGTTTAATGCGGAAGTCAGGCTTGCAAGAAAATCACGGACTTGCGTTGCTTCGCCCGAAAGGGTTTCAAGTTCGGTGATTAAGGAATCGATATCCGCGGGAACTTGCGCTGATGCTTCGCGCGCAAGGATGGGCTGAATCGCAATGCGTGCGTTTTGCGCATTTAAAACCGCCTGCGAATTTGACGTTGAAACAATCAGTTTCGCATTCACGGTGTCGGGATTGGCGAATACTTCGTCGGCTTTTTTATGAACCGCATCATCAATAGTGGTGTAGGCGCTTGCGACGGTATTTTTCGATGATTCAACCGAAGAGGTAAGTGAGTTCTGCGCCGTATCAAGACCGATGCCGGCAATAGTGACTCCGCTTTTTACTTTGTCGGAGGCTGCTT
>CAZPUX010000064.1:0-4385 GCA_964589865.1 uncultured Candidatus Saccharibacteria bacterium
CCGCGCAGCGCCGGTCTGCAACCGCCCAAGCTTTGGCTTTAATGCATGGACAAATTAAAACTATGACGTACTTGCTTGATGATTTGCTCGACATCTCCCGCATTACGCAGAGGAAACTTCAGTTAAAAAAATCGATGGTTCGTTTGGATAACGTGGTTCGCCACGCCGTCGAGACGTCGATGCCGTCAATTACCGAACGCGGGCATTCTCTTACTGTAACCTTGCCCGAGGAACCGCTCGTCATTGATGCGGATACCGTCCGCATGGAGCAGATACTGGTGAATCTTTTGCATAATGCGTCCAAGTATACTCCCCCCGGCGGAGCTATAGATTTAATCGCCGAAGAGCAGGGAGGCGTGCTCAGGCTTCTTGTGCGCGACACCGGCATAGGCATAGACGCTGAAATGATGAACACTATCTTTGAACCGTTTGTACAGATGCATCCCGGCGGAAGGCCGGGCACAGGAATAGGCATCGGCCTTGCGCTCACAAAAAACCTGGTTGAGTTGCACGGCGGCACAATTTCCGTCAGCCAAGGACCGAACGATATCGGTACGGAATTTGAAATATTGGTTCCTGTTACAGAAACCGTAAATCAAAATTCGGATATATACGAAAAAATACCGCGCCGCACGTCCGACAATCCGGGTCTTTCAATTCTTGTTGTCGACGACAATCAGAAAGCGGCAGACGCATTGAGAAAACTTCTGACCCTGCGCGGTCACCGCGTGAGCGTCGCATATGATGGCGAAAGTGCGCTGGGCTCGGTTTCAAAATCAATTCCCGACGCCGCTCTTCTTGATATCGGTCTTCCTGATATCACCGGCTATGAATTAGCGGAACGCATACGAGCGGCAAATATCAATTCGGTTCTGATTGCAGTCACGGGGTACGGGCAGGACGAAGATAAGAGAAAGGCGGAAAAAGCGGGATTTGATTATCACTTAGTGAAGCCTGTCGGGCTCGAAAGCCTTGAACCTATACTTGCGGCGGTGGGGGCATTAAGCATGCGGGCAAGGGTTTTTGGATTCCCGGCTCACGGATAAGGCTTTATCAGAGGGATTTTCGCTTGTGTCCACACCATTTCAATTAATTTCATGCATTGAAATAACGTAGTCAGGATATAGTGAAGCGGTATCCAAAGGCACTATGCGTTTCCTTTCACCCGCATTGTGGCTCCAGAAACTTTCCGTTTTGCGGAAGTTTTACGTCATCATCTCTCTCATTATTCTTATTCTGTTATTCGGCTTGGCAAGCTTTACATTTTCTTTAAGAACGATGTCCGGTATACGCGCATATGTCGGCGGAGAAGGTCTGTGGTCCAAAGCTCAGAAAGAGGCTCTCAACAGTCTTTCGCAGTACGCACATTCGCACAACGAATCTGATTATGATAATTTTTTAAAATTTTTGAACGTTCCCCTGGGCGATAAACAGGCCCGGCTCGAGTTGGAAAAAAGCAACCCCGACCTTTCGCTCGTGCGTGTGGGGTTTCTTAAGGGAGAAAATCATCCCGATGATTTTAGCGACATGATTTTTCTTTTTCGCGACTTCCGGCACGTGAGCTACATGGCACAAGCGATAGATATATGGACGCAAGGGGACGAACAAATAGAAGAACTTTTGAACATCGGCCGCAAGGTGCACGATGCGATTTCCAACTCTTCGAGCGGACAAGATGCAAGTCCTTCAAAACTAGCGACGCTTTTAAGCCAAGCTCAGATTGTTGATATGCAGGTTTCAATTCTTGAAAACCGATTTTCATCAATTTTAGGCGAAGGGTCTCGTGCTATAGGACTCATTCTTCTCATCGCGTTCATGGCGCTTTCAAGCATTATCGGCGCCATGGCGCTTCTCATCGCGATGTATATCGGCAGGACGATTGACCAGGTAGACAGGGCAAAAAGCGAGTTCGTTTCGCTTGCTTCCCACCAGCTCCGCACCCCGCTTACCGCAATCGGTTGGAGTGTCGAGAGACTTCTGAATGACAGAGCCGGTCCTACGAATCAGAAACAACATGAATATTTTGTTGAAATCCAGGAAAATAACCAAAGGATGATACACCTGGTTAATTCAATTCTGAAAGTGTCAAAAATTGAACTCGGCGGTTTTATTATTGAACCGGTACGGACTGATATTCGAATGATTGTAAAAGACATTCTTGCCGAAGTGGCGCCGCAGGTACTTGAGAAAAGAATAAAAGTAGAAGAACTCTATCCGCGCGAGCCCTTGCTGGTTCCCGTCGATACTGAACTTTTCAGGGTGGTGATACAGAACCTTATACAAAACGCGATAACGTATTCGGAAGCGAATTCCGCCATACACATACGCGTTAGGGTCCTTAACAAAGGGGAAACAATGGACGCGCAGAGGTTTACGAATGATAGCTTCGTACTGCAAGTTGCCGATTCCGGAATCGGCATACCCAAAGACCAACAAGGGAAGATTTTTACGAAATTATTCAGGGCAAACAACGCAATCCTGAAAAAGACGGACGGCAACGGGCTTGGCCTCTATATTTCAAAGGTGATTCTTGATAACTCAGGCGGCAGTATATGGTTCATTTCAGAGGTCGGAAAAGGAACCACATTTAACGTCGCGCTGCCCCTTCAGGGAATGAAATCCAAAAAAACCTTTAAAGAGCTTGTGTAAGCAGTGCAGAGGCGGGTCTGTGCATAACGAAGTTCTCTAGATACACATGTCTATATACTGAGAATATCGTTATGCTGGCGCACGAAGGCAAAACAATCATACTTATCGTTGAGGATGAAACACCCCAACTGAAGCTCCTTTCGGATGAATTTACTAATGACGGATTTCGAGTTCTGAGCGCGAAAAACGGGGAGCAGGGACTTGAACTGGCCTTTAAAGAAAAGCCCGATATCATTCTCCTCGACTTGGTTTTGCCGGCTATGGACGGTATAAGCCTGATGAAAAAAATAAGGGAGAAGAGCGATTGGGGAAGGAAAGTTCCCATTATCGTTCTTACTAACTTAAGTCCGGACGACGAAAGAATTATGCAGGCTATTACCCGCGATGAGCCGGCATACTATCTAGTAAAATCAAACCAAACGTTGGACGATTTGGTTGAAAAGGTCAAAGAACGTTTATTGCGAGACTAAGTTTCTCAAAGGCGCGCGTATAAAGAACCGTTCTTTAAATGGCGGTTTATATCGCTCCGGTATTTGGAGCTCTGTTTAAATACAGAAGGGGAGATGCGATTAGCATAAAGGCGACTTTTATCACAAAGCCCGTAAGGAGTATGTCGGCTACATTTTCCGTCGGCACTACGCCGAAAAAAGCGATGCTGAAAAACACGGCGCTGTCTAAGAGTTGCGATAGCACATTGCTTATGTTCGCGCGCAACCATAGCTGCCGTTCTTCGAAATATTTCTTGAGAGCGGCATACAAATACACATTGAGCGTTTGGCTCAGCATGTATGCAACCAGGCTTGCGAGAGCAAGCCTGGGGGCGGGCGCAAATGCCGCCGCGAGGGCATTGTTGAAAGCGACGGAGCCAGGGGAACTTATAAGCATCAGGGTGAGTTGGAGCAATACCGAAAAGAACACCACAGCGGTCACGCCGACAAAAATCGAGCGCACACCTTCACGTGTACCATAGCGTTCAACAAGGAAGTACGTCGCGAGAAATACCGATGCGTAAAAAATATTTCCGGTGTTTGTTTGATGGCCAAAAAATTCCACAACCTTGCCCCCGACAATCGAGATGAGGAAGAGAAAAATAATAATCAGGCTGTACAGGCGTTCTTTATCCGTTTTCGAAGCAATCAATACCATTGCTGCGCTTAAAATTGCGGTCAAAAGGAGAATGTAATCATTAAATTGCATAGATATGTTTAATTTCTGTCTTGAGCGCTACAGGCAGTGCAAAATCCCATTGCCTATAAATAGTACGCATAAATCGCAGCGGGTCCCGAAACTATCCCCAGCGTTTTTTGTATAAACCAAACGCATTGATTTAAATGAATAAAACATTAAGGTAATGGGCGCCGCGTACAAACGTCATTAGATTAATGGCTGATAAGGAAAACACTGAGGATGACGGCCTCAAGTCGAGGCTTGAATTTGAGCGAACATGGCTTGATAGGCTGGCTCGTACGCTGACAATCAGACTTGGGAGCGTTAGTTTTTTAATTTTTGTCGTATGCGTTATTCTTGTCTGGATTCTTGCCAATACAGGCATTTTCAGTTTTCCGCCCTTTGACCCGTACCCGTTTGGCTGGCTCGCGATATTGGTGTCGGCCGCGGCGATGCTCCTTGGCATTATTGTGCTTATCAGCCAAAACCGTCAGGGAAAGATTGCAGAAATCCGCCAGCAGATTGATTTTGAAATAAACGTCCGCACTCAAAATGAGGTTACGAAAATC
>CAZPUX010000065.1:0-4294 GCA_964589865.1 uncultured Candidatus Saccharibacteria bacterium
GGGCGTTGTAACGGCACCCTTGGGTAAAAGTCTGGAGCTGGGAGAAAAACACGCGAACGATAATCATGGTGCCGGGGGCGGAGCTGACCACGATGGAGAGGCAGAACAGCACGATGCCGGAGGGAACCACGCCGGCGCAGAGCATGCAGACCCGGCACATGCCGCAGTCCCCCACGATGCGACACCCGCCGGAGGAGACAAGACGCATGACACGCACGGTGAAAAACCGGCGAACGATAACCATGAACCGAAGAAAGACGACCACGCCGCTCCGCCTCCTCCCGCAGCAGCCGGAGCCGCCCCCCACTAAAACCAAAACCGCTTACACAAGCGGTTTTGGTTTGGAGCAAAAAGATAGAAGAGTGCGCCATAAAAAACTGCGAGCACGGTCAGTAACGGCAATGTCCACTCTGCGGAAATCGGGATTGCAGAAAAGGGCAAATTACCGAACCATACAGAAACGGAAATAATATAGTGAAGAATCGCGTATGAAACGGCGGAGAACGGAAACGCGAGCCCGGGACTGAACTGAACGAGAATTGAAGAAATAAATCCGAACAGCATTGCAAGCGGAACTGCAGGAAGAACCAAAATATTTGCAAACACCGAAACGATTGAAACCTGCCCCACCGATAAAATCAAAAGCGGTAACACAGTCAACTGGGTTGCGGTCGTAGTTCCTAAGATTTCGCGCACGCCCAACGTTTCCGTAGCCCATATCATACGGGATGCAAAAAAATCGGAAAACAAAATCAATCCGAGTGTTGCAAGTATTGAAAGTTGGTATGACAAATCAAAAAGCACCAAATACGGATTCCAAAGCGCCATGCCTGCTGCGGCGATAAGTAAAATCCTGATTCCGTCTGTTGGTCGGTGCAAAAACCGCCCGAGAAGCACTATCAAAGCCATGATTGATGCGCGAATCGTGGTCTCGCTTGCGCCTGTCATAATTGCGAACGCCAAAATCGAAACTCCTGCGATAGTGAGTGCGACCACTCGCGGAAGAAAATAAAGTGAAATAAAAAGAACGGCACCTATAACCAGTGAAACGTTATAGCCGGAAAGAACAATAATATGCACCACGCCCGCACGGCGAAACGCCTGCGTGATTGAATCGCCCAAAGATTGTTTCTCACCCAGTAAAAGCCCCGCAAGAAGTGCGGACTCGGGTTCGGGAAACGCTTTCTGCATTCCATTAAGTAACCAATGTTTTGCCGAGAGGAGTGAAGAAACGACGGGGTTCCCTGCTCCTCCTGAAATCAGTTTGGCATGTGCGAAGGAAAGTTGGTGCGTAATGCCGTGCGCTAATAAATATTTCGGATAATCAAACGTACGGCCGTTATCAGTTTCAAACGGTTCCGGTTTTACTAATTTTCCGTCCGCGGAAATTCTGTCGCCATATGCAAAATGCGAAAATTGGTCCACGGAAACTAAAATTTTTCCATGAGCGGAATTTCCGTTTATTTTTTCAACATCAAGCGTAAGGAAAATAGTTTGTGCGCGAACGTCAGGGTCTTCAAGAATTATGCCTTCAATGTGCGCCTGGGTATCAACGATTGCATCAAGTTCGGGCGTATTGGGAGCAGGAGCAAAGACGGAGTAAAAAGCGGCGCCGACTATCGCGACGACACAGAGAAAGGGAACAAAATTAAGACCCCCTATCCATCGCATCATTTGCCATTTGGTCCGCCTCTTTATTAAACTCTCGGCGGACGTGCACGAACTTAATGTTCGGGAATGATTCCAAAATAATGCGCCGCACGCTCGCGTGCATTTCCTTTAACACAGGATTTTTTACCTTATATTCCCCTTTCATCTGTTTCACAATCAGTTCCGAATCCATTTTCACCGTTACGGGTTGTGTTACCTGGCTCCCTAAAACTTTGTGTGTTGCTTCAAGTGCCAAAATTAACGCTTCGTATTCGGCGTAATTATTTGTCTGTATTCCCAGATATTTTGAAACAAATGCCACCTGCTTTTTCCCGTGGTAAATCACCGCGCCTGAACCTGCCGGTCCCGGGTTCCCTCTCGAGCCTCCGTCCGTAAAAACAGTTACCTCGGCCATTGGGGCATTCTATCAGTGTAAAAAGAACAAAATTAAATTTACTTCTCTTTACGCTCTATACACACGTTAACGGATTAATCGGCGCCGGTCCCTCAGGAACGAGAGAACGGCCAAGACGGCAAAGATAAATGGAATCCAATACCCCGGCAAGTAAAGCAATGCAATATCCCAGAGACTTATCCATTGAATGGAAACGGTACCCGTCACCGTTGCAACATTCGCAAGCAATGTCGCGTCCTGGGTTGCAACTCCCTTCTGCCAATTTTCCGCATATTTAATACTTGCGTCAGCGTTGCTTAATTGCGATGCGTAGGATGCGTTCTCTTTTGCAAGACGCGTGTTAAGCGTCGCCACATCTGCAGAGAGAGTCTGTATTTGCGCCTGAATTTGCGGTGTCTGCGTTTGTGCGCGCAGCTGCACTAATTCTGCATTATCGGCATCTATTTTGGATTGAAGCGATTGCACTGCGCCTAGGTGATTGCTGACGACGGTTTGACGTGCGGTTTTATAATCTGCAAGCGCTTTGTCTGCCTGCTTTTGCTGTTCTTCAATGCTTACCTTTTGCGACAACATGTTCTGAGATGAAATGTTGACGCTTATGAAACGCTTATCTACCAAACTTTCGAGTTCAGTTCGGAATGCGTCGTACCTGCTTTGCGATAGCGCGAAACTTATTGAGCCGTATTCAGGGGAGCTGGATTCCTGGTCAATGCGGCCGTCATATCCGCGTACTATAGTTTCAATATGACGCGTTAACCCCGGCACGTCGCGGGTACGCATGTAGGCGCTGTAATACACTTTCAAAAATTCCCGCGTGTCGGTTACAGGAACATCGGGGCTTGGATAGGGATATGGTGACGGATAATACACTCCCATGTCGGGTGCCGTCTGGTTTGAAACTTCCATATCCATAGCGGGCCTGCCCACGGCAGTCGGTGGCATCGCTTTTCCTGAACCGGTTTCCATCACACCGCCCATCATCGGGGTGATGTAGCGCATAGCAGGACCGGGAACCGCAAAAAATGTTCCGACAGCAAGAAGCGCGAGCACAAGCGTGAGCCACGACATGCCCCACGGAAGAGCATGATTCGCAGGAGTTTGTTTGTCATTCATAGAATAAGCCTAACATTTTATGCTGCCTTATATGGTGTATGACGGGACAATGAAGAAAATCTTTCTTACTGTTAGGTGTCCTTAGCTATAGAACCAAATTCTCAATACGAAGACGTAATTCCTTTCGGCCGGCAAAATATGAGCGCTCTATGCAGGCGTCTATGGTGCATCTATCCCCTGCCGAGAGAAGTGCCAAAGTATCTTTGAATGCGGTGCGGGGGAAGAAAAACGCTATCGCGTCAGCGCGAGCGCCGGAATCATCCGTAAGCGTTATACGCGCGTGTTCCTTATGCGCGCCGAAGTATAGAATGCTGCGCGCAGTCACGTTTTTAAGACGAAATATCGGTTTTGGATTTTGCTGGCCAAACGGTGCCAGCGTACGCAGAGCTTCGTACGCTCTATCGTCAACCTCCATGAGGTTTAGATGCGATTCAATATTATCTATTTCAATAGTCTCGACTTCCGTCCCTTCAGTTCTTGCACGTATCGTCTGAAGTGCGACTTCCAGTTTTTCAGGAAGCGTGTGAATCGAAGCAGGGTCAACGGAAAATCCGCCCGACATTTCATGCCCGCCAAAATCCAAAAACGCATCTTTTGCTTCCACCAACAAATCAACGATGTTTACCGTGCCATCCGACCTGCACGAACCTTTTATCAGCTCCCCA
The DNA here is from genome assembly GCA_964589865.1 of uncultured Candidatus Saccharibacteria bacterium. GTDB lineage: Bacteria > Patescibacteriota > Minisyncoccia > Phycocordibacterales > Phycocordibacteraceae > Phycocordibacter. The sequence continues at coordinate 3,844 of CAZPUX010000065.1, forward strand.
TCCATGCCCCACAAACACACAGGCTTTTTATACGTTTGTACAATGCTCGTCGCTGCAATACCCAAAAGCGACGGTCGCCATTCGCGGCTCCCCATCACAATCACTGAACCAAAACTCGCCATTGTCTCAATTTTCTTTTTCACTTCTTTCGACACGCGCATCCCTTCCAGTTTTCTCTCTTTATTCAGCTTCACCAATTCTTTTGCAATCGCCTCGGCGCGGCCGGGCGATTCGGTGGTTAACAGCTCAAACGCCAATTTCGGGCTTTTCATGCGTGAAGACGCATTTATTTTCGGCGCAATCGAAAACGCGATGTCATCTTCCGTCACCGAGTGAAGCGGGATTTTTTCCGCTTCCAATAGCGCGCGCAATCCCGGGCGCCTGCCCTTGTGAATTACAGTCAATCCGTATTTCACGAGCATTCGGTTTTCACCGGTAAGCGGAACCATGT
>CAZPUX010000066.1:0-4277 GCA_964589865.1 uncultured Candidatus Saccharibacteria bacterium
TAATGGCGACGTTAAATGCGCGCTTTCGAGCGTTTTTCCGGAATTCGGTATCACCAACAGGTCGCCTGCGGGCAGAACTTTCGGCAAATCTTTGTAAGCGGTTTCGCGGATAAATACGGCTTTCGGGTATTTTTTTTGAAATTCCTCTTTCATAAGACCGTAGCCCACCAAAACGGCGCGGGTATCTGCGGACAGAAATTCAGAAGAAGCCGCAAACGTATCCGCACCTTTTTCCGCATCAATGCGTCCGACATAGAGCGCAATCTTCCCTTCTTGCGGTAAGCCGAGCGTTTTTCGCGCCTCGCTCTTACTTGCTGCATTTTGAAACAATTCCGTATCCGCAGCATCAGGCACCAGCGCGATTTTTTCAGCCGGTACGCCGAGCTTTATGTATTCTTTCTTTAATCCTTCGGAAATAACCAAAAGTTTTTTTGCGCGCTTCGCGACAATCTTCGAGGCAAATGTAGGCGCATTATGCGCTTCGTACACAAGCGGGCGCCCAAGAAGCACGTACTGCAATAACAACAGTGCGTCGCGCGAATACACCGCATCCGCATTCCAAAACGCTTTTCTCAGGTGGCCTGCTTCTGCAAAAAAAAGCACCGAAAGAAAAAATCCTATCGGACCGAATTTCACAAAGTCGGGGCTATTGATGGGAGTCAGGGTGAAATTCTTTTTAACTCCGTAGTACGCAAACGGGTCGCCTTCAATATGCGTCTTTCTTCCCGGAATCAGTAATTCAACTTCCGCGCCTTCTGAGGCAAGCGCTTCGCACGTCTTCATTATCTGCAAGCCGTGCGCTTTTTCCGTCGGGAGCCGTATGAATGCCAGGTATTGGATTTTCATCATAGTGAACTCAAAACGCTCTGCAGGGTTTCAATGAGAACGTTTCTCGAAAAAAGCTCTTCCGAGAGCAACCGCCCCGCTATTCCGATTCTCTCACGGGCTCCATGGTCGCGAAGCAACAGGAGCTCCTTAACGGTTTGTTCCGGTGTTTCGCCAGGGAGTAAGTGCTCCCCGCCCTTAAACGGGAACCCCGCAAGCGCAAACGACTGCGTCACCGTCGGAATGCCGTATGCAACGGGGGCAAATAATTTTCCGTGCATCCCGACCACTCCTAGAGACTGTGTAATCGCAATGTCCATTGTTTTCATGAACGAGCTGAAATCGGGTACATACCCTTCGTACACGACATTTTTCGGCAATGCGCGAATGTCCGCCTCGGGGAGCTTTGCGCCGGTGATGTGTATGACAAATTCACCCGGCGCAGATTTTTCCAAAGCAGGTGCGATTTTTTTAATCACGTTTTCCGCCCCTTCCCTGTTATGGGTTACGGAAAATGTGGAGGCGGTAAATAAAACATGAAGCGGGCGGGAGTTCCTATACTCAATCGGTCCTTCTTCAAGGATTTTCGGAAGCTGGCGCAAAGGAACCGTAACCGTTTTCCGTGCGCCCATTCTCTTGTAGATATCCGCTTCGTTTCTGTTAATGGCAACCACAAAATCGGCAGTGCGCGCCATATACGCTTCCCCCAAATCTTTTACAAACGCGCGGAGCACGTTCGGAATGCTCCACCCCTCATCGGCAAACACGTGCGTTGATTCCACCTGCAATGAGCGCACGACTGCAGGTAGTTTGTGCCTATGAACCTGTTCAATCAAATGCCACATAAAGGAACCGTCGAGCCACACGATGTCGGGCTTGAACGATGCTATTTCATGTTCAATCAAATCCGCCAGTTTCGGGTCCGTGTATTCATTCGCGGCACCGTCCAGATATTTCCAGTCAAAAAACCTGTCGAACGAAAATTCGGGAGTTTGGTACGGCACGGTTTGGACCGGCACGCGCAATGCTTCGCTCATTTTTATTGCGTCTTCCGACTTTTGGTAGTGCGCAGTTTTTGCAATAACGGAAACACTGTGTCCCGCTTCGGTTAAAAGCCTGATTCCTTCGAATCTGTCGGCTTCATCCGCACCGCTCGCGGGATACGGAAGCTTTGAAGTGATGACTAGTATGTTGCTCACAGGGATACTTTATACTCGCGCGCCCAATCCAAGAACACAAGCACGGCATAGAGCGCTGTGTAGTGATACCCCCGCTTTTCACGGTGCTCAACCCATAGTTCTCTTAAGTTCTTGAAATCGAAAAGCGATGCAACCCCGGGCGCGTATTCGGGAGCAAATACAGTGTCGGCATAGGCGACAAAATTCGGATGCCTGAGCCATTTGGCGCCGGGGCTGAACCACCCGCGTTTGGGGGCGTTTAGAACTGAGTCAGGGATAACGCCCTTAAATGCATCTTTCAGAATTCGTTTCGTTGCAAATGGAGTGACTTTGTATTGCGGGGGAAGTGCGTGCGCGAGCGAGCGTACTTCCAAATCCAAAAGCGGAACGCGCGCCTCAACTGAACCTCCCATCGACATTTTGTCGGAGCGCATTAAGGCTTCATCAACCAGCCAGTGCGATTCGTCCGCACGCATCAGCTCGGAATCTATCTCAGTGGACGCGGGAAACTCGGAAGCAAAAAGCGCACGCGTATCGGGAAGCGCGTACCCGTTTGAAAGAATCTTCGAAAGTTCATCATCTTTCTGAAACATTAATTGTGCGAATCTGTCGACGCCCGAAAGATGCGTGTGTTTGAGTTTTTCAAAACTGCCCGCTATAAATTCCGGAATCAACGAGCCGTATTTTTCCGCAATCAGCGCCATACGGTAGCGTTCATATCCGCCGAATAATTCATCTCCGCCGTCGCCCGTGAGCACTACCGTTGCGGTTGGTTTTGCTTTTCGCGCCAGGTACAACTGTGAAAGCGCGGTTGCGTTCCCTATCGGTTCATCTAAGTGATGCACGGCTTCCCTGAATAAGCCCAACACATCTTCTGAGGAGAGGCTGAATTCGTGGTGCGTAGAGCCGAAATGTTTTGCCGTTTGCCTTGCAAGGATTGAATCCGCATTAAATTTTTCCGCCTCTTCACCTGCGCCTAAATCAAAACCGATTGAAAATGTGTCGATTTTCGGATGCACCTTGGAAGCACCAGCAAGAATTACTGAAGAATCAATTCCCCCCGAAAGATACACGCCCACCGGTCTGTCGGATACCAACTGGCGGGCAACCGCGCCTTCAACCGTCTCTTTTACCGTCTGAACCGCTTCGTCGTATGAATCAGGGCGCGAAGCGGAGGGCCACATTCCGCGGAACGGTTCGATGCTTATTTTGCCCTGCTGAAACGAAAGCGTGTGCCCTGCCGGAAGTTTAAAAATATCTTTAAACATCGTCATGGGCGACGGCACGTACATCAGACGCATGTAATGCCCGAACGCATCAGGATTCAAAACGCGCGGGATTCCTGATTCAAGAATCGCTTTTATTTCAGAAGAAAAAATCAGCTTCTCTCCGTCGAAGTGGTAATACAGAGGTTTTATACCAACGGCATCGCGCGCTAACACCAAACGCTTTTCTTTTTTATCCCAAAGTGCAAGTCCGAACATTCCGTTAAGCCTTGAAAACGCCGCCATGCCCCAGCGGGAATATGCGGCTAGAATCACTTCGGTGTCGCTTTGCGTTGTAAACGGATACTCAGACAGTTCACTCTTCAGTTCGCGGTAATTGTATATTTCGCCGTTAAATGCAATCACATACCTGTCGGGTTCGTCATGCATCGGCTGCATCGCTTTCTCCGACAAATCGATAATCGCGAGGCGATTGAACCCGAGCGTTACTTCGTCATCCGCGTAGATGCGCGAGCCGTCGGGCCCGCGATGCACGGTCACTGCGTCCATCTTTTTTACAAGAGTTTCGTCGCGGCCGGTGCATCCGTTAATTGCGCACATGCGGTGTAAGTATATCTTTCCAGATAAAATTGAGACCCTGTAAAAAGAATTTTGCTCTTGAGGGCGACGTATAATGGCGCGCCGCGACCTCGGGCTTTAACTCCCCTTTTATGATGTACTGCTCTTTCGGAAGCGGGGTTACCCCCTCAAGACACACAGCAAACGCCGCCTGTTCGACAAAGTGATGCGTGTAGGAAAGGTCGAGTTTTGCAAGATACTCGGCAAATTTCGGGAGCGAGAACAGGTCTTTTGAAAAGCCGACAATCCCCGAATTCAGGTTCGACTGAAAATCATTCGTTTCAGTTCCGTCAGTAAATTTTTGCGGACACAACCCCCCGGCGCCGTCCATCATGACGGAACGTTTGGAAAGAAATGCCTCTTTGAGTTCAACGGGATCTTTGAACCACAAGATATCCGAGTCCAAGACAAAGCGGTACGAAAACGGCGC
>CAZPUX010000067.1:0-4276 GCA_964589865.1 uncultured Candidatus Saccharibacteria bacterium
ATAAGTTCGGCAATTCTGTGGGTTATGACCCTGGTTTTACCCGCCCCCGCCCCCGCTAATATAAGAAGAGCTCCTTCTTTGTGGAGAACCGCCTTCTTTTGGGCCTCATTTAAGGGGTTTTTGGCGTCCATTACGCTACTATACCGCGCCGGGCTTAAATACCCTTATTTTAAGACGTTTTTTCATACATTATCAAAAAAACGGCTCTAATAAGCCATAAAATCTTTTCCCCTCCCTCATGAAACATTGGTTGACGCGCCCCTTCATGCAGGTATAGTGAACGAATACTGAACGCATGAACTTCCGGTGAAGGCCACAGCGGCCCCTCCTGAACGATTGTCCGGCTCCCGAGGAGGAACAATAGTATAGAAAATAGTTCTACAACCCGAGGCGGCATTGCCACTAACCACCCCTCGGCAACAGATGTGAGGCTCCGTGCGCTTATTGCGGTTGTCTTGTTCTGCGGAGTCCTGATTCCCCGTTTGGTTTTTGCTTTTTCTCTTTCAGATTTCTTCGGTTCCCCGGCCGAGGCCGCATCAGGCGGCCTGTTCTCTATGCCGAACTCAAAGACCCCGGCATTACAGCCCGCCCGCAACATTGACCCGAACCCGGCAAAGGGCGGGGGTGATATCACAATTGTCGGCGGAGTTGCATTGATGTCGGAATCCGGTCCCGAGGGAACTATGGCGGATATTGCCGACCAAAAACCTTCCCCCGACCAGATTTCTCTTTACGTAGTGCGCCCAGGGGACACGCTTGCGGGGATTGCAAAACTGTTCGGGGTTTCTTCAAACACCATTTTGTGGGCAAACGACCTGAAAAGTTCCAAAGATATTCACGCCGGAGACACGCTCGTTATTCTCCCCGTAACCGGCATCGAATACACGGTCGCGAAAGGAGATACGGTTGCCAAGATTGCGAAAAAATTCAGCGCTGAACAGAACGATATCTTAAATTACAATGGCATCACCGCGCTTACCGTCGGAGAAAAAATAATTATCCCTGACGGGGAAATTGCCGCAGTCCCGCAAAGCGCGTCAAAAGGTTCAACCGGAAAAATATACGAGCCTGCGCATAATGTCGGTCCGCAAGGAACTGCTGAGCAAATCGGTTACTATATGGCGCCTTTGTCGCATTACATAGAGACGCAGGGTATCCACGGATACAATGCGGTTGACCTTGCAGCACCTTCCGGCACGTCGATTTTTGCATCGGCTTCAGGTACGGTAATCGTTGCGCGCCAAGGAGGGTACAACGGCGGATACGGTTCCTATGTCGTGATTCAGCACGCAAACGGTTCTCAAACTTTGTACAGCCATATGTCGAAAGTTATCGTTTCCCCCGGCGCAAGCGTCGTGCAGGGACAAATTATCGGATACGTCGGCATGACAGGGAAAGCAACCGGTCCGCACGTGCACTTTGAAATCAGAAACGGAATCAGAAATCCGTTTTAGAGTAACGATTCGTGTGAAGTACGGACGCTAACGCCGCGAGAGCGGCTTTATTTTATTGACAATAAAACCAATAAAATAAATAGCGCCGAAACGAAGTTATGTAGAAAGTCGTGTTCCATAAAGCAAAAACCCGCCAATTAAGCGAGCAGTATTCCAGTATATTCCTGGAGCGTGAACGCCGTATGAACGGCGAATTTTGTTCGCTTTAAATTAAAAGATCCCCCTAGGGGATTTTTATGAGACTCTGCGTCCCTCAGTCGGGACAGTTCTTAAGTGCGCTCTGTTTTTTTCGGCGGCAATTTTTATGCCGAGAAACATTCCTTGATTTCGAAAAAGTTCCCAAGCCTTTCTTTCTCGAGCCGGGGTATCAACCGGACCGAATTTGCCGAGGTGTTTCACCGCGTTAAATCGCGCGCGCATACTCGTCTCTGTTTCATCGCGGCTCATAGGTTTACTCTAAAACTTTTTTTAAAAGAGTCAAGCTTTTGCGCGACGTGGCGCCGGCGGCTATTCGTCGTATTGGCGTTCCTCAGGGGGAATATTTTTTTCGCCCGCCTCAATATCAAAAAGCGCACCCGCTTCAGTCATACGCCAGTGGTGCCGCTCTTCTGCTCTTTCTATGAGTCCCGCTCTTTGCAAAGCACCGACCGCAACAATGATGTGCGTTTCATCTATATCAAATCCCTGAAACCCGCCTGTAAATTCTCTGCCGGAAAAATGTTCTTGTAAATCAGCCATGGTGAAATCGTCAGGATTCAAATCCCCCTGTATCGCTTTAAACACAACCTCTGATGTGGGAGTAATGCGCACCAACTCCGGGTGTTCCGCCAAAAGTATTTTGGTGCGTCGCGAGACATAGCGCGACTCATCGTGCCTCATAACATAAGTGTATTTTCAAAGCGCGTGCTGTCAACCTACCGGGTAATGCGCGGATGGTATTGAGGCGTCTCAAGGACGTGTGTGCCTTTCACTTTGAAGCCTACGCCGTGACAAATCGGCTTCCGTCTTCTTCTTGCCGAAGAGTTCGAGGTCAGGGAATTTCTTGTCGATTTCAAAAACCGTTCGGCGCACTACCTGAAGATGGGTCATTCCTTCACGTACCAAAACCAGAGGCATATCTTTGGAAGTGCGCTCTCTGAATTCGTTAAGCCCGACGATAGAGCTTTTTATCTGAACCGGTACCTCACGTTTATAGGTGCTCACCCAACCGTCAATTCCCAAATGATCTTCCTGCTCTCCCCCCGGGTGCGCACCGAAAATCTTTTTGGGAACAATCAAGGCGCCAAATTTTTCCCATGCGGCAAAAAACCAATCTTCCGCGGCACGTCCGCGCGCTTTTTTTGCTGGGTATCTATCCCGGGCGGGGGCGGAACGTAGCGTTCTAATTGGTGAGCGAGACTCATAGTGAAAGGCGTGGTCTATATTGTAACGCTTCGAGGATGTGAGAATCAACGACTTGTGCACTATCTTCCAAATCGGCAATCGTGCGTGCAAGGCGAAGCACGCGGTGATACGAGCGGGGCGAGAGCTTCAATGTTTTTGCAGCTGCCGTCAGTGTTTTCAGAGCGCTGTCAGTTATGCCGAGCTTCTCGTCTAAAGCTTTCGATGGCAGTTCGCTATTGGTCGGTGCGGGAATCTTCAAAGAGTCGTGGCGTTGTTTCTGTATTTTTCGTGCTTGCAGCACGCGTGCACGGACATCTGCGGTCCGTTCCCCTCCCGCTTTCGTGCCCAGTTTTTCATGAGGAACATGCGGCACTTCAATCCACAAATCAATGCGGTCGATAATTGCGCCTGATAATTTTTTTCTGAATCGCTCGTGTTCTCGCGGGTCGGCGTTTCCTCCCGGCGGATTCATAGCGGCAACGAGCATGATGTTTGCGGGGAATGTTGCGGAGCCGGATGCGCGCGAAACGCTGATTGAACGGTTCTCCAGCGGTTCCCGCAATGCTTCAATCGCTCGCCGGTCGAATTCAGGAAATTCATCGAGAAACATTACACCTCGGTGTGCCAAGGTCACTTCGCCCGGCTTCAACGTATTCCCGCCGCCCACAAGCGCAACATAGGAAGACGTGTGATGCGGTGCCCGCACAGGAGGAATCGTAATGAGCGTGTTTTTTAATATTCCAGCAATCGAATGTATCGCGGTTACTTCAACAGCCTCTTCAAATGACAAAGGCGGCAGAATGCCGGAAAGTGCGGTTGCAAGCATTGTCTTCCCCGTTCCCGGAGGACCGACAAATGCAACGTTGTGGCGTCCCGCTGCCGCAATTTCCAAACCGCGTTTTGCCGTTTCCTGGCCTTTGATGTCCGCGAGATCTATTTTTATTTCACCGGTTTCAGTTGCGTCATGCGTGTGCGGCGTTTCCGGTATTTTTTTCTTGCCTGCAACATGCTCGATGACTTCTTTCAAAGACGATGCGCCGAAAACGGCAATGCCGGAAACGAGAGCCGCTTCTTTTGCGTTTTCTTTCGGAACGACAAGCGAAAGATATCCGGATTCTTTTGCAGAAAGTGCTGCGGGCAGAGCTCCGCGAATTCCGCGCAACGTTCCGTCAAGCGCCAACTCGCCTAAGAAGGCGGCCCCTTTCGTGTCGAATTTTATTTCTTCTGCAGAAAGGAGGTAGGCGATTGCCATCGGCAAATCGAACACTGCCCCTTCTTTTTTCACGTCTGCAGGCGCGAGCGATATGACCACTTTGTGGTTTTTGCTTTTCGGCGACGGGAATCCGGAGTGTTTTATTGCGGCGGAAATCCTGTCTTTCGCCTCATCAACCGCTTTTGCCGCGAGCCCTACGACCGAAAACGAATACAGGCCTTTTGAA
>CAZPUX010000068.1:0-4190 GCA_964589865.1 uncultured Candidatus Saccharibacteria bacterium
AAGGCTGCCTGCGCTTGGGCAACGCCCGCCCGCGGAGAGTCGTTTTTCAACTGCGCAATAATCGTTCCCGCTGAAATCGTGTCGCCCAAAGAGCGGTAGACCGCAGAGACGGTTCCCGGAACATCGGGCGCAACATTTGCTTCATTCACTGAGCGTATCTCTCCGATGACGGACACCGGTTCAGGAGCAGAAAGGTCGGACACGGAAAGAAGGCTCACATTTCTACGTTCGTCGTTTGCTCCGGGTGCTGCCGGTTTCAGAAAAATAGCGCCAGCAACAATGCCAGCAATCAAAACAGCAATAACGCCGAGCGAAATAAATGTATGCGCTCGTGCGACTGCATATAATTCTTTTATTCCTTTTCCTATAAAAACGAGTGCGCCATGAAGAAAGGTAAGGGCGCGCATCAGGTGCTCCTGCATACAAAAAAGTGTAAATTATTAAGAAGATTGCCTTGCCTTGGTAACGGCGCTTTTAACGGTGGTCAAGCGTTTGGACAGATGAGTAACAAATTTCTCCACGTTCGAAAGCTTGGAGAAAGCGACCATATCGCACCCCATGCCGAATACCAGGAGTTTGTCGCCTTCCTTTAGGTTCATCGCTTTCCTGGTTTCTGCAGGTATAACGATTTGCCCTTTTGCTCCGACAGTTGCTGAACCGTGGAAGTCGTTTGCGGAATTCTTCATCATCGAAGTCACGATACCATAAACAGCCACTGACTCACAAGTATGAAAAGTATGATTTTTTAACCAACTCTGTGAACAAATAAAGCCTGAAAATGTAAATTCTCTGTTAGCATGCAAGCATGGCGGGTAAGAAAAAAATCTATCTCCTCATGGGGAATCCCGATGTGCAGACTCTTTCAATGAAACTCGCGGACGCCTACGAAGTGGGCGCATTAAAAGCGGGGCATGAAGTGAGGCGCCAGAATCTTCCCGAAATGAAGTTCGACCCGATTCTTCACAATGGGTATCGCACCATTCAGGAATTGGAGCCCGATTTGAAAACATTCCAAGAAAATGTGAAGTGGTGCGACCATTTCGTAATTATTTATCCGAATTGGTGGTGCACCACGCCCGCTCTCCTTAAGGGTCTTTTGGACCGCGCGTGGCTTCCGGGATTTGCATTTCATATGTTTAAAAACCACCTTGGATGGAAAGGGCTTCTCAAAGGGAAAAGCGCGCGCCTCATCATGCTTGCCAATTCAAGCCCGTTTTTGCAATGGTTTTTATTCGGGGAATTTAATAACGAGCTTGCCCGGGCGACGTTGGGATTTGCCGGCATCGCTCCAGTTGATGTGAAAGTCATTTTTCCGTCCGAAACCGCTCATGAAGAAAAAAAAGAACACTGGATTTCCGAAATACGGAGGCTTGGCAGCCGTGCCGGATAACTGGCGCTCTTTTTAGGAATCATCTATAGTCGGTAGTGCATGGGTTTATCAATAGGAATCGTCGGAATGCCGAATGTCGGCAAATCAACCTTATTTAAGGCGCTTACCCGTAAGGAAGTGCTGATTGCCAATTATCCGTTCGCCACTATCGACCCGGCGGTGGGTGTTGTTGCTGTTCCTGATGCGCGCTTGCAAAAACTTACTGAACTTTCAAACTCAAAAAAAACAATTCCGGCGGCGATTGAGTTTGTTGATATTGCGGGGTTGGTGAAAGGCGCTTCGGAAGGAGCCGGACTCGGAAATCAATTTTTGCAACACATCCGCGAAACTGATGCTATTGCTGAAGTGGTGCGCATTTTTGATGATGCCGATATTACGCACGTCGAAGGCGGAGTTGACCCGGTTCGGGACATTGAAGTCATAAATCTTGAACTGGTGCTTGCAGATATGCAGACTGTTGCGAAACGCCTGATATCAGTTGAGCGCGATGCAAAGCGCGGAGATAAGGAAGCAGTAAAAGAGCAATCGGCGCTGCAGAAAATCGACAAAGTACTTTCGGAGGGCAAACTTGCACAAACCGCAACGCTTACTGATGAGGAGAAGGAGTCTCTCAAGGCGCTTCATCTTATTTCAATGAAGCCGATTATGTACGTCCTCAACAAAAAAGCGGGCGGGCACAACTTGGATGAAATGAACGATGATAGATATCAACAGCTGGTTTCATATCTAAGCGCCATGAACGCGGTATACACCACAGTTGATGCAGGTATTGAAGGCGAACTGCGGGATGTTGCGGAAGAAGATAAAGAATCGCTACGGCGGGATTTCGGAGTTTTTGACGACGGCATTGATTCTTTAATTCGCTCAGGCTTTGAACTGTTGGGATTAATGACCTACCTTACTACCGGCGAAGACGAAACGCGCGCCTGGACGGTTAAAATCGGTTCAACGGCGCCGGTTGCAGGCCAGGCGATACACACTGACTTTAAGGAAAAATTTATCCGTGCGGAGGTGACTGCTTACGACAAACTTATCGAAGCAGGCTCCTACGCAACTGCGCGCGAAAAAGGCTGGGTCAGAACCGAAGGAAAAGAATATGTCGTCAAAGACGGCGACGTTATTGAATTTAAAATCTGACCATGCCGGGTTCAGGAAATGAAAAAATTAACGATTTAGAAACGATGTACGCTGCTAGTTTGAGGCTGAAGAGAACCGGAGTAACTCTTGAATCTTTAAAAAACCCTCAGCAAGATATAAAGATAGGAGTGACGACCGATTTTTACCCGCATCTTTTTACCGGAGAAAAGCACAGTCATTATTTTGAAAAGATGATTCATTCGGGTGTCGACAGCGTAGGGGTTCTTTTGTGGGGCAACATGTTTCGTCCCAAAGATAAGAAAACCCAAACCGCAATTCCCGGGCAGATGCATGTAGAATTTTCCGAGCCGGACAATAGATTTACCGTTACAGAAGACTTTCCCACCAACGTCCCCGCCTTGCAGGCTGTGGTCGTTCGATATCTGCAGGAACGCGTTCAGGATTCAAATCTTAAATGGACGGTTCAATCATTCAAGAACCGTGAAGCGGTGGATCCGCGAACGACTAAGCGCCCTAAGTGATTTATAATATAGCGTATGGCCGAGGACGGAAATTTCAAAGAGTTGCCTCTCTATGAGCCGCTTAAAGGAGATAAGATGATTTATGGGCGGGATAGGGCAATCCGCGGTCAGCAGTATGTACGCGAATCGGGTTCTTCATCCGGGTCTGACGCGGTCTGTTCCGAGTGCGGCAACTACCATAGCCCGTACTACAACTGCGGAAAGTGATTTGACAATACCATTATATTTGATATAATAAAACCATGAAAATATCCTCAGAAAAGCTGGATTTCAACGAAGTTGACCCGGCAATTGTCGCGCAAAATGAAGAAATTGCGAAAGCAAGTCATGCTAGCGGAATGAAATCATCGGGCAATACAAAATATGACAATTTCGGGAAAATTCCTGAGGTTCCTCTCGATTCCGATCGTCCGCTTTTCGGGTATTAAACCGATTAAGCATTCTGCTATACTGTGCTTTCTATGGAAAGCACATCTTCAATAAAACCTAAAGTTACGCCTAAGGACTTTTTCCTATGGCTTGGTGCTATGGTAACCCTCTACGTGTCGGCGGTTTCGCTGATTCTTTTGGTGCATCAGTACATCGACATGTTTTTCCCAGACCAGGCAATTACCTACGGGGACCCATACTCGGGAGCGATTCGTTTTGCAATCGCTTCGCTTCTCGTTATGTATCCGGTGTTTGTGTGGATTATGTGGGTGCTGCATAAAGAGATTCGTTTGAGTCCCGAGAAAAAAGAATTGTGGGTACGGCGCTGGCTGGTTTTTCTCACTCTGTTCATTGCAGGACTTGCGATGGCGATTGACGTGATTTCCGTCATCTATGTCTATCTCCAGGGAGATTTGGCAGTGCGCTTCATTCTAAAGGCGCTTACAATCCTAATCGTCCTCGGCGCGGGATTCTGGTATTTCCTCAATGAATTGAAAGGTACATGGGAAGAAAAAGCCGCTTTGTCTAAAATTATCGGCGCTGTTGTATCAGTCATCGTTTTGGCTACCGTTGTTGCGTCGTTTTTCATCATCGGTTCGCCTGAAACCGCACGCCTGATGAAACTAGACCAGCAGAAAGTGTATGACCTTCAGAATCTGCAATCGCAAGTCGTAAACTACTGGCAGCAAAAAGCAAAATTGCCCGCAACCATTGCCGATTTGGAAGACCCGCTTTCCGGATATGTTGCGCCT
>CAZPUX010000069.1:0-4186 GCA_964589865.1 uncultured Candidatus Saccharibacteria bacterium
AAACACGTGCCCAAAAGGAGCGATAAAGTGCCGGCGGCACTTAAGAAGCTTTTTTAAGACTATTCTTTGCAGACTGAATGGCCCCGGTTTCCTCCTCTGATAATTCACGTTCGGATTTAAAACCGCTCACTTCCTTTGCGTATACACGAACACCGTCGCGTGCGTGGATACCGGAAACAACAACGCCCGAGCCTTCTTCGTTTAAAAGTGCGGTTGCAAAACTCTGCTGGCCTCCGGCGTTTTGAAACGGGTCGAATCGTTTTACCGAAACTCCCTGCACGCTTCGTTTCAGACGACGATTTGCATCCGTAAGCGCACTGTCCGTCGCCGAAGCATGTGCTTCAAGGTTTTTTACTTTCTCCTGAAGCGCCATAATGGTGCTCTCCAAAGATTTTCCGTTCCCGCCTTTGAGGAGGCGCTCAAGGCGGAGCGATAGAAAAACAATCTGGCCTGCGGCAAGCAGTGCAAAAATCGCTGTGCCCAAGAGCAGGGGATTCGCACGTACGTATTCCAAAATCATTTCCGCATCCATGGTGAGAAGTGTACCCCATGAGATAGGAAAACATGCATTCTTTTCCCAGTCGCGAATTTTTATCTCACGGGGTGTACTATATTGAAACCTATGAGAAGAATTTATTTGGACTGGGCATCTTCAAATCCCGTCCACCCGAAGGTGGCGCGCGCGGTCTATTCGGCTTTGGAAGATATTTCAGGAAACCCTTCAGCGGCTCACGAGGAAGGACGTCGCGCTAACGAGGCGGTTTCAAAAGCGCGAACAGCAGTCGCGAGGTCGCTTTCGGTTAAACCGGATGAAATTCTTTTCACCTCTGGCGGAACGGAATCCAATAACATCGCCATTCGCGGAATTGTTGAAGCCCTCCGGGAGCACGGAATCGAATACGCTGATATGCATATCGTGACGTCCGCGACGGAACATTCGTCCGTTCTTGAAACAATGAAGCTTGCGGAACGCTTGGGTGTTTTAGTCACCTATCTGACGCCGGCGTTTGACGGATTACTGAGCGCCGAATCGGTAGCGGAAGCTCTTCGTCCCGAAACCGTTCTGGTTTCCTTGGCGCACGTCAACAGCGAAACGGGAGTCATTCTGCCGATTGCAGACATTTCGCACGGAATCAGGAAATGGAAAGAAAGCAGGCGCTCGAAATTTATTGTTCCTGTTCCTGAATTCGGATTTCCGGCACTCCACGTTGATGCGGCGCAGTCGCCCTTATATCTTGAAGCCGGTCCGCACGCGCTGCTTGCCGATCTCGTTTCGTACGACGCGCAGAAATTAATGGGACCGAAAGGCGTCGGCATTTTATACCGCAACTTCTCCGTCCCGCTTCTTGCGGTAACGGGCGGCGGAATACAGGAGAGGAAACTTCGTCCCGGAACCGAAAATGTTCCCGCAATCGTCGGAGCAGGCATTGCATTCGAGCTCGCAAAAGAAGAAAGAGCAAAACGCGAAGAGCGCGTGCGCAGCTTGCGTGATTATCTGATTTCCGAAGTGCAGAAAAAAATACCTGAAGCGAAACTCATCGGGCATCCGACGCGAAGAGTCGCCAACAACGCGCTTTTTGCGGTCCCGGGGGTATCAGGTGATTATCTTGCTGTTCTTATGGATAAAGAAGGAATTGCCGTTACCCCGCGCTCTGCCTGCGTAGGCTCGGGCGGGGGCTATTCAACAGTTGTGAAGGCGCTCACGGGCGATACGGCGCTTGCAGAGGGGACTATACGCTTTTCTTTGGGTCCCCAAACGGACGAAGGCGAAATAAACCAAGCACTGAGGGCGTTTCTCAAGGTTTTGCCGCTTGCGGCTTCTGTAGGGCAAAAGGCCTGAAATCCACAGCCTGTGGATATTTGACATTGATTTTTAAAGTGGTATCATACCTAAGTATGACGATACCCGTAGTAGTACAAGCTGCTATCGTCTTGTTCTTCCTCATCGCGGCGGTCAAGTAGTAAGCAGCTCACATAAAAAAACAAAAACATTTTTCGCCCTAAATGCGCCTTTGTGCGCATTTTTTTATTAACAGACTCGCAGTGTACAATGACGGTGTATGGATATTGAGGAGCTGAATACGACGCAGATTATTTTGTTGACGCTTTTAGTTTCGTTCGTTACTTCGATTGCAACGGGTATTGTGACGGTTTCACTTTTGGCTCAAGCGCCGCCCGCGGTTACGAATACGGTTAACCAAGTTGTTGAGCACACGATTGAAACAATCGTCCCCAGAGATATTTCGAAACCGGGAACAACAGTAAAAGAAACCACTGTGGTGGTGAAGGAGGATGATTTGATTACCGATACGATTCAGAAGTCTTTGGATAAAACCGGACGAGTGTATGAGGGGATTTCTACAACGACGCCGATTGCCGGATTTGCAGAACAGCTCTCGCAAGGCGCTTTGATTACCGATTCATCAATTGTCGACAAGGACCACCTGGTTATGTTCGGCGATTCGTCCGCGGTATTTTCCGTTTCCCAGAAGTTTCCATCATTGGGCATCGCCATTCTCGTTCCCAAGGTCGCTTCCTCAACGGTTTCCTCCGCATTTCGCCTTGGGGACACCGGCGCCTTGAAGCTCGGGCAGACAGTGATTGCGCTCGTGAGCGTCACTTCTGCGCGCGTCTCTATAGGTGCGGTTTCTTCCCGCACGAACTTTGCCGATGTTTCAAGGAAAGGCGCCGACCCGATAACGGTTCGGACGATTGATACCAACATAAATGCTTCGCTCACGCCCGGAACGCCGTTGGTCAACATATTCGGAGATTTAGTCGGTATTTCTACGCTTCCCTCGCAGTCTTCCGGCGCAGGCTCGTTTCTTTCGGTCTCGGATATCGTTCAGCTTTTAGTTCCGGTCGCATCTTCAACGCCTGCTAAATAACCGCCCGCCCCGGGTAGTAACCTTGCGGGCGGGTTTTTGGTATACTGGTACGTATGCCACCTCCATTCGGAAATTTCACAACAAAAGCAAAAGAGGCGGTGCGGAAAGCGCACGAGCTTGCGATTGAGCGCGGACAGAATCATGTCAGTTCTTTGCATTTGATTGCCGCACTTCTAATGCAGGAAGATTCGCCGATTGTGGCGATACTTGAACGACTGGACGTTGATACGGTGCTGTTTACCGATTCGGTCATTGACCTTCTTGAAATGCCTCCGTCAGGCTCGGTATTGTCGCCTTCCTACCAGCTCTACCTCACGCCGGATTTGGCGCAGGCCTTGGAAGCTGCGGTGAAGATTGCAAATTCATTCTCGGAATCATTCGTCTCCGTCGAGCATTTGTTTTTGGGAATTCTCCAGCACCCGGGACCCGCTGCCGAAATATTCAATCGTTTCCGCATCGACAAAAATGCGGTTATTTCAGTTATCCAGGAATTTCGCGCGGGACGAAACACGGAACCCCAAGAACCAAAGAAAATGCGCACGCTCACCAAATACACCAGGAATCTGACGAAACTTGCGAGCGAAAACAAGCTTGACCCGGTTATCGGACGCGATTCCGAAATAAGCCGCGTGATTCAGATACTTTCGCGCAGGACAAAAAACAATCCGATATTAATCGGCGAAGCGGGCGTCGGTAAAACTTCGATTGCGGAAGGATTGGCTGCGCGTATGGCGGTGGGGGACGTGCCTGAGTCTCTGAAAAACAAGGAACTTCTGACGCTGGATTTGGGACTCTTGATTGCAGGAACCAAGTACCGCGGAGAATTTGAGGAGCGTTTGAAGACAATAATGAAAGAAGTGGAAAAAGCGGAAGGCAAAGTGATTTTGTTCATCGACGAAATTCACACCTTGGTCGGTGCGGGCGCAGCGGAAGGCGCGATGGACGCATCGAACATGCTAAAGCCTGCTTTGGCTCGCGGAGACATGCGTGTCATCGGAGCGACGACTTTGAAGGAGTATCAGCAGCACATTGAGAGGGACCCTGCGTTGACCCGCCGTTTTCAGCCTGTGTATGTGAACGAGCCGTCGACGGAAGATGCAGTTGCGATTTTGCGGGGACTCCGCGATAAGTACGAGCTGTATCACGGCGTCAGGATTACCGACGATGCAATTGTTGCCGCTGTTGAACTTTCAAGTCGCTACATTACGGACAGATTCTTGCCGGATAAAGCGGTTGACCTGATTGATGAGGCGGCGTCTGCGATGAAAATCGCACTTGAAAACAAGCCGCCCCTATTG
>CAZPUX010000070.1:0-4134 GCA_964589865.1 uncultured Candidatus Saccharibacteria bacterium
AGGGGGTTTTTAAAAAATTAATAATCAAAAATATGTACGATAAACAACCTGTGTGCCGCGACCTAAGCTACGAAGTTCACCTCACTCCGAAGCGGGCAGCGGCGCTTAAAAAATGGCGCGGGCAGGGCGAGGATGCTCCGCTGCCTGCCGGCGCACTCTTTACGTCCGATTACTTAGGGGATGATTCTTTGTCCGCGTGGGGTAAAAGCAGGGATACCTCACAGCCGTAATACGCGTATAATACAAACCAATGGACGAAGACTTACAGAATAAACGGCACACCCTGGCGCACCTTTTGGCGGCGGCGGTAATGAAATTGTGGCCCGATACGAAGCGCACCATAGGCCCTGCAATTGACGACGGATTCTACTTCGACTTTGAATTCAGCCAGCCGATTTCCGAAAAGGACTTCCCCAAAATCGAGAAAGAAATGCGTAAACTACTCCCCTCGTGGAAAGGGTTTGAGCGAAGCGAACTTACGGCGGAAGACGCGAAAAAGGAATACCCGGGCAACGAATACAAACACGAACTGATTGACGAATTCACCGCGGACGGTTCAAAGGTTTCGTTTTATAAATCAGGTGCGTATTGGGACCTCTGTAAAGGCGGGCACGTAGAAAATCCCGCAAAAGACATCGCTCCGGACTCCTTCAAACTCGACCGCGTTGCCGGCGCCTACTGGCGGGGGGATGAGAAAAATAAAATGCTCACGCGTATTTACGCCCTGGCTTTTGATACGAAAGAAGAACTGGACGCATACATCGCCATGCGCGAAGAGGCGAAAAAACGCGACCATCGGAAAATCGGCCAAGAACAAGGTCTCTTTTTCATTGATGAAATCGTGGGAAAGGGCCTTGTGATGTGGAAACCGAAAGGTACGATTATCCGCGATGAGGTTGAAACGCTGGCACGCGAAACCGAAAAAGCATACGGCTATGTCCGCGTCGTTACTCCGCACCTTGCCAAGGAAGAGTTGTTTTTGAAGTCTGGCCACCTTCCCTATTACAAAGACGGAATGTATCCACCGATGGTGATGGACGACGGCACGTACTACCTAAAGGCAATGAACTGTCCGCACCACCACACTATCTATTTGGACGATAAATACAGCTACCGCGATTTACCTCTGCGCATGGCGGAATACGGCACCGTGTACCGAAATGAACTTTCAGGAACGCTTGCGGGACTCTTGCGCGTCAGAGGTTTGGCGATGAATGATGCGCATATTTATTGTCGCAAGGACCAGATAAAGGAGGAGTTCAAAAAGTCGCTCGAGATGACGATGTATTATTTCAAAATTTTCGGGCTCGAGGATTACTGGTTCCGGCTTTCAAAATGGGACCCGGAGAGAAAGGACAAATACATTGATGAGCCGGAAAACTGGACCTATTCGGAGGGCGTCATTCGCGAGGTATTGAACGAGATGAAAGTGAAATACATCGAGGTGAGCGACGAAGCCGCTTTCTACGGACCTAAAGTCGATATCCAGTTCAAATCAGTCATCGGACGCACGGAGAGCATGTCCACCATCCAGCTCGATTTCGCCGCAAAAAAGCGCTTCGGGCTTTCATATACGGATAACGAAGGGAAAGAAAACAACGAGGTATTTGTCATCCATCGCGCCCCGCTTTCGACCCATGAGCGCTTTATGGCATTTCTCATTGAACATTATGCCGGCGTATGGCCGTTGTGGCTCTCGCCCGTTCAGGTAAAAATTCTTCCGGTTTCAGAGAATCACGTCGCCTATGGAAACGAAGTGCTGTCCGTCCTCAAAGGCGCCGGTATACGCGCGGAACTCGATGATGCAAACGAATCCTTGGGCAAGAAAATCAGGAACGCAAAAACCTCCAAAGTCCCCTATCTTATGGTAATCGGAGACAAAGAAGTTGAAGCAAAAACCGTAACACTCGAAAACAGAAAAGAAAGCGAGGGCGCACACGCCCTTTCTGATATTTTGACCCGCATGCAAATCGAAATCAAAGAGAGAAAATAAAGCCCGAAAAACCGGACTTTACCGGTTTTTGTCCATAGGAATATGAGCAAGCACAAGGTCGTATCGCGAGTCCATGGATGTTTCATCAAAGAGAACTACCACCTTGCCGTCAGCGTTCAATCCCGGATTCCCTTTTAAGGGCGTGAACCTTTTTCGATGCATCCTGTTTCCGTAAAACACCGACCCCACAGTGTCGGTACGCACCGCTTCGACTAATTCCGGAAACGCGGTAAAGAGGGCGGATAATGCCGCTTGATAGAATCCGTGCTTACGCTCGGGAGTTTGGAAGTGCGCCGCGAGTGCTTCTAAATCTGACGACATAGAAGCAGGTGCGAGAGATAAACGAGACGAGAAGATGCTTTAACCGACGACTTCAAATGCCTGTGCGAGCGCGAGTTTTACGCCGGTGAAAGGATTCGTGTAAACGATATCCAGGGCGTGCGTAAATACTTCAACCAATTTGTGCAGATTTTCATCGGCAACATTGAGCGACGCTGAAACCAATTCCTGGTCAATGCCGTTTTTGCCTCCCTGGCGAACGCGGTATAAGCGATCCAGGACCGTTGCGGTCGAAGTCATCAACGTCGCCGGACTGACCGCATCATGTTCAAGAGAACGGACAATGCCGAAAGCGGCATCGCGGTTTCCTGAAACAATTGCGGATACGAACGCGATTGCAGATGCCTCATCAGCGCGTTCCCCTCCAAGGGTGTAGGTGCGAACACCTGTATCAATTGCGGGAGCAACCGGAGCAGCAACTGCCGAAGCCATAGCCGGAACTTGAGCGGTCATTTTGACCTGAGCTTTTTCAGCAAGGTCTTCCAGTTTGTCCGACGTGAGCATAATCCAACCGTCTTCGCGAGGAATGGTTTTTACCGCTTCATTCAATACTTCGCCGAATATCTGCAGCGCCTGTGTGCGGTCAGTCGACATTTCTGAAGCGATTTTCACCGACTCAGGCGACATCAGCACGCCTGCAGCGTGTGCGCGAGTTTCAATAACATCGACGAGCGAAGGAATACCCGTTCCGCCCTGGGCCGCGACATTCGAAACAATCGGTGCGGAGACAATCGGTCGAGCCGGAGCGGCAACTGACTGAACGAGAACCGGCTGTGGAACTTCGTGCACGACTTCCGCGGTGTAGGATTCATCGTACGAATCATAGGTGTTTTCTTCGCGTGCCCCCATTGCGTTTCTCATCTCAGCCGCGGTCGGAACACCTACGTATGCGGCAAGGTGGTTCGAGAAGAGACTCATACCTCTGCGGCCTGCTGCAAAGTATGCAATCAAAGCTGCGAGAAGCGCGACTGCGAGCCAGAAAAGTGCGGTCAGCATAGGACCTGCTTCAAAGCCAGTGTACGGAATCTGAGAAAGAAAGACGGACGCAACCAAACCTGATTCGCCCGGTTTTGAATACATAACCACATTCGGCTGGTTGTAGCCTCCGCCGCCGCAGTTACCCTGGCAGCTTCCGCCGCCCGTAATTACTCGCACTGCTGCAGAGCAGGTAACGGTTCCGTCAGGACCTTTGAAGGTACCGAAGTACGTTGTATCAACCGGAGGGAATGATTCCGCATGACCCGAAAGTACCGGTGTCGTCGTACCTATGTTGTGGTCAATGAATCCTTCAGTTACGTCGGATGCGGTCCAGGAAACAATGATGCTGTCGCCGCTGTTTATCTGCGATTTATTGATGGTGATTTCGCATCTCGGAGCGTTCTGAGACGGTGTAATAGTTACGGTGTCTGAACACGTCGCGGTTCCGTCGGGGCCCGTTGCCGTTCCCGTGTACGTCGTTGTTATAGCAACCGGCGTTGTGGTGGAGCCTGCCGGAACTGGCGTTACTGAACCAATGCCGTGGTCAATAGTGAACGAAGTAGCGTTGCTGGTGGTCCACGTCAATGTCGTATTATTCGGCGCAGTGAAGGAATTCGGATTTGCGTGCAGGGTGCAGGTCGGCGTCGGTGGATTTTCATCGCACGGAGCATCCGGAAATTCCTGGTTGAGATACGCGTTCGCGGAGTCCCGAAGGGCCTGAGAGCCTGGTCCAGTTGCGTTAAGTTGGCTCAAAAGCAGTACGTCGTGAGCGTCGTTGGAGTCGTACCATATGGAGAGATGATTCTTCCAAAAGCCGGGAGAAC
>CAZPUX010000071.1:0-4070 GCA_964589865.1 uncultured Candidatus Saccharibacteria bacterium
TGTTGCCGGAGCAAAAGAAGCCAAAGAAGAACTCAAAGAAATTGTTGATTTCCTCCGTAATCCGAAAAAATTTCTTGATATCGGCGCACGTATTCCGAAAGGCGTTCTTCTCATGGGTGCACCGGGAACAGGAAAAACATTATTGGGCAGGGCGGTAGCGGGCGAAGCGGGTGTACCGTTTTTCTCAATCTCAGGTTCGGAATTCGTTGAAATGTTCGTGGGCGTGGGCGCGTCCCGCGTGCGCGATTTGTTCCACATGGCAAAACACGCGGCTCCTGCGATTATATTCGTTGATGAAATCGACGCAGTCGGGCGCGTTCGCGGAACAGGCGTCGGCGGAGGAAATGATGAGCGCGAGCAGACGCTGAACCAGATTTTGGTTGAGATGGACGGCTTCGAGCCGAATGAAAAAGTAATTGTCATGGCGGCAACAAACCGTCCGGACGTTTTGGACCCTGCACTTTTGCGCCCGGGTCGTTTCGACAGACGGGTCACGATTGATTTGCCTGACCGCGAAGACCGCGAACAGATTTTGAAAGTACATGCGCGCAAAAAACCGTTGGCGGAAGACGTGAACCTGCGCACGATTGCGGAACGCACGCCGGGATTTTCAGGCGCCGATTTGTATTCGCTGATGAACGAAGGCGCGATTTTGGCTGCGCGTGAAAACAGAAAATCGGTTGCGCAGTTCGATTTGGTGCGCTCAATCGAGAAAGTGATGCTCGGTCCCGAAAGGAAGAGCCACGTCCTGAATAAAAAAGAAAAAGAAATTACCGCGTACCACGAAGCGGGCCACGCACTCGTTTCTTCCGTCTTGCCATACGCCGACCCGGTTCATAAAATTTCTATTATTTCCCGCGGACGCGCAGCCGGCTATACGCTGAAATTGCCGATTGAAGATACGAAGATGCAATCCAAGAATGAATTTTTGGATGATATTGCGGTTTCTTTAGGCGGATACATTGCGGAGAAAGAAGTGTTCGGCGATTTAACCACCGGTCCCTCAAACGATTTGCAGGTACTTTCCGCGCTCGCCCGCGATATGGTTACTAAATACGGAATGTCGGACACGCTCGGTCCTATGGCGCTTGAAGGCGAAGGGGGACGAACTTTGTTCGGCAGGGGAGTATCGGAGAAAGAATATTCTGATGAGATTTCGGCAAAAATTGATGCTGAGGTGAAAAAAATAATCGACGGTGCGTACAAGAAGGCAAAAGATGTGATTACCAAACATCGCTCGCTCCTTAATACGATTGCGGCCCGTTTGATTGAAGTTGAAAATATAGAGCGCGATGAGTTTGAGAAGATACTGATTGCCCACGGCATTACGCCGAAGGCGAAAAAAGATATAGAACACCAGGTCTAATAAGGAAAACGGAAGTCCTTGACACTCGTTCTTTTAGGAGTAAGTTTTTTGTATATGGTAGGCAATTATGGACCCGAGAAGGGCGACAATGGGGATGACGGATGGCGCCCAGCGGAACGTGCACAGTCGACGAAGTCGCTCAAGCCCCCGGAACGTATGCGTTTCCCCGCTCTATTGGATGAGCCTCTTGAAAGAGATGCTCTAAAGAGAGCGGCAGAGGGGAGAGAGGGGAAAGAATAGAGCCGGTATACACAGGTGTTGTCCGCCGCAGTTTCGGGCGCGTTAAAATATACGCAGGTCGGCTCTATTATCTATTTAGAAATTACATATGCTTAAAACATTCAGTTGGGTTTTTGCCGCGGTATTTCTTGCGGTCGGCGCATTGGGCTTTGTCCCGGGCGCCACCGACGGAGGAATGCTCCTCGGTATTTTTATGGTGGACATGATTCATAACATTATCCACCTTGCGACCGGCGTCGTTGCGCTTTTGGTTGCACTCTCATCCGATAAGCACCGCCGTCTGTTCTTTCAGATTTTCGGCGTCGTGTATGCGCTTGTTGCGGTTATCGGTTTGGTGCAGGGGAACACGGTTCTCGGCATCATTCAGACCAACATGGCGGACCACATTCTTCATGTCGTGATTGCGCTTGTTGCTCTCTATGTCGGTTTCGGCATGAAGGACAAGCCTATGGCAATGCCGATGGTGTAATTTTGTTCGATTGTTTTTTGCAAAAACCCCGTTTTCACGGGGTTTTTCTTTTTTGTGCACCCCTTTTTCTTTTCTGTGCGTATATCCATATAGAATGTTCCTAGAGAGTCAGCGCGGACGCTTCCGCCGACTGCTCAGGAATATTTAACATTAAAGGTACACAATGAAAAAAATACCTCTGTACGTTTTAGGGTTACTCATGCTCGTTCTGCCCTTCTCGTCCGCATATGCGGCCTCTGCCTCGCTTGATTCTTTATCTCCCACGGGACCTATAAAGGCAGGAACGTCCGTGACGTTTAACGTTACCGCAACCGGATATACCGGCACACTCGTGTATTCATTAATTGACTCATTTCCGAATACGACTGCAGCAAGCGGAAATATAAATTCCAGTACCGGAATATTTACCTGGTCACCGAGCGTGGCTGACGCGGGCGTACACAACTTTTCAATTACGGTGAGCGACGCGAATAGCAATAGTTTTACGGTGTATCAGCAGATTATCGTTACTGCGACGCCAACGTTAACTATTTCTGTTTCTCCGAGCGCGACGGTAAATGCAAACCAAACACTGAATTGGACCGTCGCTTCTTCAGGCTTCACCAATCCGTTCTACTCCGTTTCGGACTCTTTTTCCGGCACAACGCTCGCGATTTCCGCGGTAAACAGTTCATCCGGTTCTCTGTCGTGGACTCCGCAGGTCCAGGACATAGGCGTTCACTCGGTTGTTCTTTCCGCGACTGATTCGTACGGAGCAAGCGCAAGCACAACGCAAAGCATCACGGTTAATTCAAACGGAACAATAAACATAGTCTCTCTTTCTCCCGGCGCAACTGTCGCTTCGGGGCAGACGGTCACATTTTCTGTTACATCGCCGGATTTGGTAAGTCCGACGTACACGCTGAAAGATTCCTTCAACGGTTCAAGCATGACGAATTCAAATATAAACGCGACGGGGAACTTCAGCTGGCTTCCCGGACCCTCCGATGTAGGCGTGCATACGATTACCGTTCTCGGCACTGACGGCAGCGGCCACAGTGCAACGAAGACTCAGCAAATTACCGTCACCGGTCCGAATGTAAGCATTGGGTCCTTAAGCCCCGGAGTATACGTAAACGCAGGCACGCCGGTATCTTTCAGCGTTTCTGCAGTCGGATACACGAGTCCTGTTTACACCGTGCATGACGCATACGGTTCATCGATTTCAAACGCGAACATTACTTCAAACGGATTCTTTGCCTGGACACCTGCTTCGGGTGATGTCGGCGTGCACAATATCGTGGTGACTGTCTCGGATGCAACGCACAACGGAAGCGCGAACGTGCAGATAGTTGTTTCCGCTTCCGCGGGCGCAACCACAACGCCTCCGCCGTCTGTTACTTCTGCGGGTTCATTTACGCTCAGCCTTTCTCTGGGTTCAACAGGAGCTGAAGTGACCGCACTTCAGAATCTGTTGATAGGGCAGGGATTGCTTTCAGGAACGGCTACCGGATATTTCGGCGCACTGACCCAGGCCGCGGTGATGAAATTTCAAACTGCGCACGGACTTTCCGCAGTGGGGAATGTCGGTCCGCAAACGCGTGCGGCATTGAACGGCGGTGGCACGACACAGACAACAACGCCGACCACGCAACCCTCGGGAAGCGGATACGTGTTTACTCTCGCGCTTTCAATCGGTTCAAGCGGAGCCGAGGTTACTGCGCTTCAAACGCGTCTGACCGCAGAGGGCGTATATTCCGGTCCGATTTCCGGATACTTTGGTGCGTTGACTTCCGCAGGAGTGAAAGCCTATCAGGCAAAAAAGGGAATTGCACAATTGGGCAACGTTGGGCCGTTAACGCGGGCAGAATTGAACGGAAATTAAAAGTTAAAAACAAAAACCCCGCGAAAGCGGGGTTTTTGTTGCGAGGTACGCTTTAAAGGATATATAGTGAGCTTCAACCGCCCTTAGCTCAGTTGGTTAGAGCACAGAGCTTATACCTCTGGGGTCCTTGG
>CAZPUX010000072.1:0-4046 GCA_964589865.1 uncultured Candidatus Saccharibacteria bacterium
GCGGATATTGCCCGGGACCGCCAAAGAAAGGCTCTCTATGGTCGCATCCGACAGCATGAGGTTCATGGATTCGGTTTTTGTCTTGATGATTGCCATGCGGGATTCATGGTCGGGCTCGTTTATTGCAACCGCCATCCCCGCGATAAACCGCGACTTCAGGCGGTCGGTGATATCGGGGATAAGGTTTGGGTGCTTGTCGGACGAACAGACGATTTGTCGATTTGCGTCGTGGAGCGTGTTGAATAAATGAAAGAATTCTTCCTGGATAGTCCCTTTTTTGGAGAAAAACTGGATGTCGTCCATAACCAACACGTCATACCCGCGGTATTTTTCTTTAAATTGCGGTATTGAGCGGTTATTTATTGCGTTCATGAACTCGAAGCCGAAACGTTCTGCCGTAAGATAAAAAACTTTTTTTGAAGGGAACGATTTTTTTATGTGATTTCCCACCGCCTGCACCAGGTGCGTCTTCCCGCGGCCGGTTTCGCCGTAAATAAACAATGGGTTATATGCAATCCCCGGGGTTTTCACGACGACTTGCGCCGCGGTGTAGGCAAGTTCGTTAAACGGGCCCACAACGAACGTTTCAAAGGTGTAGCGGGGGTTTAAATTATCGGAACGGTTGATGAAATAATCGGAAAGCGGTAATTCAGATTCAGGTCTCGTTTCCACTACCACTTTTTCGGCGGTTTTCCGGGGGCTTTCTTTCGAAACGATATATTCGGCGTTTCGAATTGTGTCAACAAACCCGCGGAGGGTCTTTAACACCAGTTTTCCGAACCGTTCCGAAATCCACTCCCGGGATAGTTGATTGGGGACACCGACAAACACCACGCCGTCCTCGATGCGGGCTATGTGGGTTTCCGTAAACCACATCTTGAAACTTGCCGGGGATATGGAGAGCTCGATGTTGGTGAGCGTATTTTCCCAGAGTTGCTTTGTGTCGAGCTCCATAGAGTATCAGCCATTATCACGCATGTGGACAATTCGGCAAACTTGCGGAAAAACCCAGCGCGTGGTACTAAACATGTGGATTAGCTGTGTAAAAGAAAAACTTCAGGAAAGAAGCAAGAAAGTGCTAGGATTAAGATTAATACCACTATGAAAAGAACCTACCAACCCAAAAAACGCAAGCGAAAAACAACCCACGGGTTTTTGGTCCGGACCGCTTCGCCCACCGGCAAGAAGGTTCTTCAGCGCCGCCGCAGAAAAGGACGCAAGAAGCTGACTGTTTGATGACCCTCCCGCGTAAAAAGCGCATACCGCGCGCGAAGTTCCCCCAAACCAGGGGCGCTCGCGCGTTTTTTGAATTCGGGTCCGTCTCGTTTTTTCCCGAACTCCCCTCTTCGGCTGCGGTGGTCACCCCCAAGAAGGTTTTCCCCGCATCCGTTACGCGGCACCGAGTCAAAAGAAGGGTCCTCCAGGCGCTTAAACGACTCATGGCGAGTTCAGAATTGGTCGGAGGCGTGATTGTGCACCCGAACAAAAACGCGCTTACGGCGCGTTTTAACGACCTCGAGGAAACGCTTGAGAAAACACTGAACAAATTCGCACGGAAGAGCTGACACGGCAAAAGCCCCCTGCTACAATGCGCCGATGCTCGAACTGTTCCATACGGCCGTGTACGAACCGATTTACAACGCGCTTGCGTTTATTGTTGACGTCATCCCCGGCGGGGATATCGGGATCGGGATAATTCTCATAACACTTTCGGTGCGCCTTCTTTTGTTCCCGCTCTCGTTTGCCGCGATACGGACGCAAATGACCATGCGCGAAATAGACCCCAAAATCAAAAAACTCAAAGTCCAATTCAAAGACAACAAGGAAGAGCTTGCAAAAAAAACAATGGAGCTCTTCAAGGAGAATAAAATAAACCCGTTCGCAAGCTTCTTTCTGATTTTAATCCAGCTCCCGATTATTATTGGTCTTTACACCGTTCTTCGCACGGAAGCAAAATCAATTTCATTCGATCCCGCATCTCTGTATTCTTTTGTCCACGCTCCCACCGCGACCTCGCTCTCATTTTTGGGGCTCATTGATTTGTCGGGGAAAAGCATTTTGCTTTCGCTGATTGTCGTTGCAACGCAGTTTTTGTTTGCGAAATTAATGACGCCTCCCCATCACCCCCCGAAACCCGGCGAAGCGCCGTCTTTGGAAGAAGATATCCAAAAAAGCATGAGCATCCAGATGCGGTTTGTGTTCCCCATTCTGATGGGCATCGTTGCCTATGCCGCTTCGGCCTCCATTGCGCTTTACTTTGTCGTAAGCAATACTTTCTCAATCGGGCAGGAGCTTTTTGTCCGCAGCATCTATGGAAAAAGATAATATAGTTCAAATACTCAAGGATTTAAGCGCCAAAATGGGGCTCGCCATAGACGGGGTTGATGTGACGGAAGCCGCGGGGCATACGCTTTTTACTATCCGCACAAAAGATTCCGGGGCGCTTATCGGCGCACGCGGGGAAACGCTTTCGGCCCTAAACCACATCGTCAAAAAAACTCTTGAGGGGAAACAGGAAGAGGGGGAACCGTTTCGTTTTGTCGTTGACGTGAACGGGTACCACTTGAAACACATAAAAATGCTTGAAGGCCAGGCAAAAATGCTTGCAGAGCGCGCACGAACATTTAAATACGATATTGAAATGAGTCCGATGAGCCCCTATGACCGCATGATTGTGCACGCGGCGCTCCAAACCGAACCCAATATTAAAACGATGTCAGAAGGCGAAGGAGCGCTTCGGCATATCATTGTTCGCTACGTTGCTGACGGGGCAGTTTCAGCCGAAAGTACGCCAACCGTTTAATTTATTGCTGTGTAAGCGCCAACGACCAGAGCGAAAGGTCGTTTTTGTTTGTGAATATGGCGTATGAACCATTCGGGCTTACCGAAGGATTAATGATGTCAATCGGCTCCCCGGTTTCTTTTTCGAGGTCGCGTACTATTTTTGCCGTACCGTGCAACGGATCAATTATCCACGCACTGTCGCTGAAAGACTGTACGCCCATGAACCAGTTTTCAAGAGACACACCCGAAACCGATGACGGAACGCCGCAGAACAAAAGCGGAGCTTGCCCGGGCATCCACGCGCATTTTTCCGCCAAGGTCGGGATTGGTGCATCGACGATGGTTCCCTGGAGGGCGTTGTAAGTCGAGAGCGATACCGTTCCATTACGGACGGAACTGAAAGCAATAAATGCCCCGGAAGAACTTGGGAGTGCCATAAGCCCGGGCACGTTGCCGATAAGTTTTTCAAGCGACTGGCCTTGGCGGACGCGGTATAAATATCCGCCCTCAGTCGACGGGGCGCTTTCAAGAAAGACATCTTTCCCGCTCGGGATAATGCTCCAGGAACGAAGCGGGGAAGCAAACAAGGCGCTTCTGTTTTTTTCGTCAGTGTCGGAAAGAATCACGGAAATTCCTGAAGAGGTTCGATTCCCGAGGAGCATATGTTTTTCATCATATGAGGGCAGTACATCGGTTGCGTTTAAAATAAATCTGCCCACAAGCGTTTGGTCGGGGGTTGATGTTGCGAGCGATGCAAAGTAATTGCGTATCGCTTTGTTTTCATCAAGGTATTGAATAATGAATGCACTGTCCCCAAGCCATGCCGTATTCTGTATCCCCGGAACTGTTGAATTTGAAATACGGGTGACGCCAAAAGATTCCGGCCGCGTTTCAAACACATGCCCAGTTTCACGCTCAATATAACGGACTGTTCCGTCAGTTTCAAAGTGCGCTCCGCCTATCGGAGCATGGCTCACCTCGCGCAGGCTTGGCGCAGGCCCTGACGGAGCGTTGTTCTGGCTGCCGTTTCCGGATTTAGTCCCCGTAGTAGGAGAATTTGTTCCGAAGGGAAAGAGAGAAGAGAAAAAATTTGTTTTTTGCGCGGTGTTCCCCTGCCCTCCGCCGCTTAAGAGCGACGCAACCCACACGCCCCCCGCGACAAGGACAATAATCGCAACAATCACCCCCCCAAAAATTAATGTTCCTCTTGAAATTTTCATGATTGAATCTACGGTCGTGTGTACACATTGTATTGCGCGGTG
>CAZPUX010000073.1:0-4010 GCA_964589865.1 uncultured Candidatus Saccharibacteria bacterium
TGAGAAACCGATAGTGCACAGGTGCGGTATTATATTTCAATGATACGAGTCGGAGTTTTGCGCGGTGGTCCTTCAAGCGAGCACGATATTTCGCTTTTAAGCGGTGCCAATATTTTGGAGCGTCTGCAGAGGGAGCCCTACCAGCCGGTAGATATTTTCATCGATAAACAAGGGCAATGGCACGTGCGGGGCATGCCTATGACGCCGGAACGCGCTCTTATGGGCATAGACGTCGTGTTTAACCCGCTTCACGGGCAGTACGGCGAGGACGGAACGGTACAACGCATTTTGGACCGCATAGGGATTCCGTATACGGGCGCGGGTGCGTATGGTGCGGCACTTTCATTGAATAAACCTTTGACAAAGGAAGTAATGGCCAGGCACGGGGTTCGGATGCCGATGCAGCGCGTATTAAAAGTTTCTCCGGATTTGGAGAAAGAGGCACTCGAAGCATTTCGCGCGTTTTCTCCGCCGGTGGTGGTGAAGCCCGCATCCGCAGGTTCGTCAGTTGGTATGACTCTTGCAAAAACATTTCAGGAATTTTGGGATGGCGTGAAAAAAGCATTTGAGCATTCCTCACAAGTATTGGTTGAGGAATATATTAAAGGGAAAGAAGCGACCGCGGGCGTCGTGGACGGCCTTCGCGGACAAAAGCTCTACGGCATGCTGCCGATTGAAATTGTTCCGCCGGCTTCAGCAACTTTTTTCGACCGCGAAGTTAAGTACAACGGCGAAACGATTGAGCGCGTTCCGGGAAACTTTACGAAAGAAGAAGCGGCTGAGCTGCAGCGTCTTGCAAAACTCGCGCACGAAGCATTGGGTCAGCGCGGATACTCCCGTTCGGATTTTATCGTGACTCCTCGAGGCGTTTACTTTCTTGAACTAAACAGCGCTGCGGGCGTGGGACTCACCAAGGAATCCTTGGTGCCGAAAGCGCTCGCCGCCGCCGGCGTTTCAATGGACGAATTCTTGGACCACGTCATTAAAGACGCAATGGAAAATAAAAAATAATATGGTTACACTGCACCTCACCGACAAAAAGTGCGTCGCCTGCGAAGGCGGTATTCCGCCGTTGACGCATGATGAAATACAAAAGTATCTGCCGGAAGTCCCAAACTGGAGTGTAAGCGGGGATGAGTTATCAATCACACGCGATTTCAAATTTAAAAACTTCAAAGAAGCGATTACTTTTGCAAATAAGGTAGGAGAGTTAGCAG
This sequence comes from uncultured Candidatus Saccharibacteria bacterium, assembly GCA_964589865.1. Taxonomy (GTDB): domain Bacteria; phylum Patescibacteriota; class Minisyncoccia; order Phycocordibacterales; family Phycocordibacteraceae; genus Phycocordibacter. The sequence continues at coordinate 1,218 of CAZPUX010000073.1, forward strand.
AAGAAGAGGGTCACCATCCGGTTTTAACTGTTCGCTGGGGCATGGTCGGCATTCTGCTTACCACGGATGCGATAAACGGACTTTCCGAGAACGACTTTATTTTAGCTGCGAAAATCGACAAAATCGTTTCTTGACAAATATAAATTGAACCATCATAATACTTTCCACAGAAAATATTTACGCGAAGGCGGTAATAAATTGGAAAGAGTATGGAAAATAGTGTCAAAGAACGGAGAGAACTTAGGGCCTTGGGAGCAACTTCACTCTTACTTGGTGGAGCGGGCATCGGCATTGCCATTGCAGAAAAAATGGGCGATAGGAGTGATATCCCTGAGCGTTTATGGAACAATGCCGAAGTTTTAAACAGACACCTTTTGCTTCATGGCGGATTAGGTGTGCCCCTTGCAATTTTTGGGCTTGTTGCGGTTGTGCACGCCATTCGCAGTGGGAGTTAAACAATAAAATAAGCAACATCGCGCCTGGTATCCCGATTGCGGTGCTTTTTTATTTCCGGGTTCAATATTTATTAAAAACGTGCTATAAAAGCGCATACGGGCCCTGAAGGGGGCCTTGCGTATCCCTCACTCGGACGCCATGAAAATAAATTTTCGCGGCGCTCCTCGTTTCGGGCCCTTAGCTTAGTTGGTAGAGCGCCTCATTTGCAATGAGGAGGTCGGGAGTTCGAATCTCCCAGGGTCCACATAGACAAAAACACCTGCCCTGCGGCAGGTTTTTTGCTATGTGGACGGGCACAGCGATGTTTGGTCTGCAGACCAAACCGCGAGCCGTGGTCAGAGAATTTTGCGTCTGACGAGGCGCAAAATATCTGTGACCCACAAACGCGCACCAAAATTTGGCGTTAAATAAACGCTCACGGTATACTCGGCGTATGGCAAAAAAGAAAGCCGTATACTCCGTCAAAAAAGGAACATTTACCTTGAAATCAGGTTTGGCACAGATGCTCAAAGGCGGGGTAATTATGGACGTGGTGAACCCCGACCACGCGCGTGTAGCGGAATCGGCAGGTGCCGTTGCTGTGATGGCATTAGAGCGTGTCCCTGCTGATATTCGCGCAATGGGTGGCGTAGCGCGCATGTCTGACCCAAAAATGATTGAGGGCATTCAGAAAGCGGTCACGATTCCGGTCATGGCAAAGGCGCGCATCGGGCATTTTGTAGAAGCGCAGGTCTTAGAGGCTCTGCAAGTGGATTTTATCGATGAAAGCGAAGTGCTGACGCCGGCTGATGATGAATTTCACATTGATAAGAAAAAATTTGCTGTTCCGTTTGTCTGCGGAGCACGCAATTTGGGGGAGGCACTACGAAGAATCAACGAAGGTGCGGCGATGATTCGCACCAAGGGCGAAGCGGGAAGCGGAAACATCGTTGAAGCGGTTCGGCATATCCGCACGATGCAAAAAGGGATTGCCGAACTTCAGATGCTTTTGAAAAAGAAAAACACGAAAGGCTTGAAAAAAATTGCGCTTGAATATCGCGTGCCGTTTGAACTCGTTATGCAAGTCGCCAAACTCGGTCGTTTGCCGGTGGTCAATTTTGCGGCGGGCGGTATTGCTACTCCTGCAGATGCAGCATTGTGCATGCAACTCGGCGTTGACGGCGTATTCGTGGGTTCCGGGATTTTCAAAAGCGCAAATCCGGAAAAAACGGCGCGTGCGATAGTGGACGCGGTTGCACATTTTACTGATGCCAAAAAAATCGCGGCAGCTTCAAGAAATTTGGGTTCGGCGATGCCGGGAGAAGAAATCGGAACTCTGAAGACGCGCATGGCAGAGCGCGGAGCATAAGAAAGATGCGGACGTATTCGGTAGGCGTGCTTTCTTTCCAAGGAGATGTACGCGAGCATATGCTTGCTCTTGAAGAGGCGGGAAAACGCCTGAAGAAAAATGTTTCGATTACTTCCGTTCGCACAAAAGAGGATTTGGAAAACCTCGACGGACTGATTATCCCGGGCGGAGAGTCCACAACGCTTTTCAAATTATGCGAGCGGGAAGGAATGATTCCCGGCATGAAAAAAATTCCGAATATATTCGGAACGTGTGCCGGCGCAATTTTCATAGCGGAAAAGGTAACCGGAAAAGCCATTGAGCAGGCAAGTCTGGAATTAATGGATATTACCGCCGACAGAAACGCATACGGAACCCAAAATGATTCGTTTGAAACGACTCTTGCGACGACCTTTGGGGCGATACATGCGATTTTTATACGCGCTCCGCGCATTATCCGCGCGGGGAAAAACGTTTCTATTCTTGCGCGAAACGGCAAAGATATAGTGGCGTGCGAAGAAAAAGGTCCCGGTTGGTATTACCTCGCAACGGCTTTCCACCCAGAGCTCACAACCGGCCTCTTTCACGAATATTTCCTGAAAAATATCGCGTAATTCTCGGTTTCTTTTTTTGCGGGCCTCTAGTAGAGTTATAAGCTGATGGCCCGAGTTAAGATAACCGAATATAGAGCTAAAAAGCTGCTTTTGGAGGATGCGTATAAGGGAATCGAAGTTTCCGCGCAAATCCCGCTTCGGATGCCTGTGAAAGGCCGGTTCGTCGTGAAGGTAGACGAGGGAGTGAAGAAGCGCTTTAAACAGGGTCTTGTTGCGGTTGATGTCGGTCCGGGGTCGGTACGCCGGTACGTTTCAGCATGGAAGAAAAAGGGCTATAGTCGGTTTCTGGTTGAGCCGTACGTCCTACACAAAAAAGAAGACGAGCGGTACATTTCTTTTGAGCGGGTCCGGGAAGGCATTCGCGTACTGTATTCCCAATCCGGAGGCGTTGATATT
>CAZPUX010000074.1:0-3969 GCA_964589865.1 uncultured Candidatus Saccharibacteria bacterium
TAACTCATACAGTCAACCATTAGGCTCTTGTACGAAGATGAAGATAACGGAAGTGTTGCCCCTGCTGATGCTCCGAAGGAAGGTACGTCAAACTAACTTTGCTTATAGAAAACCGCCCCCTGGGCGGTTTTTATTCAGCGAGGAGGCGTTTTAATCTTAATGAAATTTTAATAAATAAAGGGTTATCATTTGTGAGTTATGAGTTTTGCCTCTGAAGCCGCATTTAATAGGTCTCCTGCTGGGAGGCATTTTGATTTCTCTGAATTTGCTCAGAGCTCAAAGAGGGTGCTAAAAAACCGCATCATCCCCGCTGTCCGGGACGCATCGGTATTTACCTACAAAAAAACCTCTGCAGCGGGCGTTTTGCTCCTCTCGCCTCTGTTTTGGTTAGAAGAGAACTGCGGTTCTAATTTCGATGAGGCTCGGTACCCCGTACCTGCAAAGGCTGCGAAAACGCGAAAAGAACGCTTTGTGGATGTTATGAAATACGCCGGTAGCTCGGCCCGAGCCGCAGTTTTTTTGGCCGTCCTCATGGCTCCGAGTAGTTTTTCTCCGCGACCGAGCACGGTTGATGAGGGCGGCGAAAATATTTTGTTTGTCAGTGAAAGCACAGCCGCAACGCCGGCAGAGGTACCGGCAGTTCCCAGGTGGCACTCTGCAGATTGGTTCAGAGATAGGGCAAGAATTCAGCGCTCGTATGATGAGAGAAGGGAACGAGAGCATCCGTCTGCACTGGTTGTCCCCTATGAAGAAAGACAGTACGGACCGATGAGGGCTCAGACCGGTTTCTTTAGTGAGTAATTTTTTCATTTACCCCCGCGCAGTAAAAAGCGTTTTTTATGCCTGTGCATTTTGCGTATATCCGTTATTCGCGCGAAAGGTCTTGTAGGACCTTTCGCGCGAATGGTAGAATGATTCGCAGGGCAGTGGCAAAATAGTGAGGAAATAGGGCGTGATTAAAGGGTTTTTATGATACGCTGAAAAGAGCCACCAAGTGCTTGCTTTTTCGCACTTCACGTGGTATAATACAAACCATGAAATTCTTGAAAGAACTATTCGATTCTTTCATCCCCCACGCGGATAACGAATACAAGCCGCACTTCTTTCGCCTGCACTCGGTGTTGGTTGTTGCGGCGATTATTTTGGTATTCGGCACGGGCACGCTCCTGTTGCAAAAGACGATTATTGAAAAGACGAATTACCTCGCGGCGGTTATTTCTTCCGCAATCGTCGACCTCACAAACTCTGACCGCCAAACCAACAGCCTGCAAGAATTGGCGGTGAATCCGCTTCTGGAACGCGGTGCGCAAATGAAAGCCGACGATATGGCGGCAAAAGGATACTTTGCGCATACCAGCCCCGAAGGTTTGACTCCGTGGTATTGGTTCAAGCAAACGGGATACAACTTCGTGTATGCAGGTGAAAACCTTGCCGTTCGCTTTAACGATTCCGTTGATGTTGAGCGCGCATGGATGAATTCGCCCGGCCACCGCGCAAACATTTTGAATACGCACTTCACTGAAATCGGCGTCGGCGTTGCGCAAGGTACGTTTGAAGGCCAAACGGTAGTATTCGTGGTGCAAGAATTCGGCGCACCAGCGCCGGGCTGGACGAAGTTCCCCGATACCGTAACCAAGGTCGCTGTTGCCTCCACGACCACGACTGCAGCTTCTTCAACGTCTCCGGTAGCCTCGACCTCTCCTTCGGTTGCGGGGGATACCAAGCAAGAAGCTACTTCTACCAAACCGAAAACTTTGGCGGTAGTAAAAAGCGCCAGCACCGATACGACGAATGCAGAAGTCGGCAAAAAGAAAACTGACGGTCCTGAACACACTGACCCAGAACCAACTCCGAAAGTAATACTTTCAAACGACACGTTCATTGCCGTTAAAAACGAAGTCGCAACCAATTCGCCGCTTTCAGCGTTGGTGGTTTCGCCTGATTCTTCTATGTCGTTGGCTCACAAGCTTATAACATCTCCTAAGAGCGTGGTTGAATCAATCTATATCGTCTTGACCGCGATTATTACCTTGGCGCTTGTTGTTATGATTTTCGTTGAGATTCGGCGCCAGCATCCGAAAAATGTCGCACTCGGCGTTTTGCTTTTGGTTCTTATGGGAGGGATTTTGGTTCTCGGACAGGTACTGAGCCCCGGCACGCTCTCGATTCTTTAACTCTACAAGTGTAAATTTCCTTGAGCCGAGATATTTTCGTGACCTTTGTGACCTGCGGCTGAGCGCAGGTATGCGGCAGCGCCTATCATAATTGCGTTATCGCCCGTGAGCGCCGCGCCCGGAAGGAACACGGGAATATCGGTAAATTCTTTTTGAACCATATCAACAAGCGCGCGGCGGATTTCTCCGTTCGCGGAAACGCCTCCGCCAAGAGCGAACGAGCCAACTTCGTTTTCGTTCATCGCGCGCTCTGTTTTTAACACCAGCACATCCCGCACCGCGTCTTCAAATGCGTGCGCGATGTGTTCCTTATCTTCCTGGCTGATTTCGCTCATCTTATTCAGTTTGTACAAAACCGCGGTTTTTAATCCCGAAAAAGAAAAATCGCACGTATCACTCTGTGCCATGGGGCGGGGGAACACGATTTCGTTTGTTCCGCGCGCACGCGAAACTGCGGCGAGCTTGGCTATCTGGGGTCCTCCCGGATAGGAGAGTTCCAAAAGCCTGGCAACTTTATCAAACGCTTCGCCTACGGCATCGTCTTTGGTTTCTCCGATTCGCTCATACAAAAACCACTCTTTCATCAGCACAAATTCCGTGTGCCCGCCTGAAATCAAAAGTGAGAGAAGCGGCAGCTTGACGTTGCGGATTGTGTACGATTTTTCCCCGGCGGGTTCCAAGAGTGCCGAGAAAATATGACCCTCCATGTGGTCGATGCCCATGACCGGCAAGTTCCACACTTTGCCTAAGACGGTTGCAAAGCTGATGCCGGTCCACAAGGCAGGTTCCAAACCCGGGCCTTTCGTAACCGCAATCATATCGACATCAGGCTTGCCGTACGCGTAGAGAAATTGTTTTACTGATTCAATGAATCCGGGGTCGCGAAGTCCCACCAGGGCTTCTTCAGTGTTTTTCGGCAACCCGGCTTCCTCCCGGAGCATTCCCGCATCTTTGAGGGCTGAAACTGTCAGAGGCGCTAAATTGCCTTGGTGTTCGCGTTTGGCGAGGTTGGGGAATACGCCCCCATAGGGAGAATGAAGCGATGCTTGCGAATAGAGCGCGTTTCCGAGGATTGTTAGTTTCGCATTTTTCCCCTCGCCCGAGCCTTCGAGAACGCAGACCGCTGTTTCGTCGCAGGATGTTTCAATCGCAAGAATTTTAGACATGAGCCTTCGGCTACGATACCATACGACCAGAATGGATGACACTGTAAAAGCCGTCGCGTTTGACGTTGACGGAACGCTCTTGGAGTTCACGATTTGGCCCCAGCTTCACGCGCTTTTTAATTTTCCCCTTGCGGAGGAAAAGCGCCTGCATGCGCTGTACCACGAAAAGAAACTCTCGTATCGCGATTGGATGGAAGAAATATACGGCGGGTATTTGCGAAGCGGACCCGTGCGCTACCGAAAAGATATCGAACCGTTGATGCGGGATTTTAAGTTTGTCCCCGGCGTTGAGAGTACGATTGCCGCTTTGAAACAGAAATATCCGATTGCGCTGGTTTCCTCGAGCCTTATGGATTACATCGGCAAGGTGGGCGCGAAACTGGGCGTCGATGACGTGTATACGTTTACGCACCTTATATACGGCGCGGACGATGCGTATACAGGCCTTGGGTACAGCCGGGACGGCGACGAGATTCTGATGAAAGTTTCTTCGCTCGCCGATTGGGGCACCAAAATCGGCGTTGCACCGAACCAAATCGCTTTTGTGGGAGATTCGATTAATGATATGGGTGCGTTTCGGTACACAGGGAAGGGGATTTTAATCGGTGAATCGACGGAAGCGATGCGTA
>CAZPUX010000075.1:0-3925 GCA_964589865.1 uncultured Candidatus Saccharibacteria bacterium
GAGGGATAAGGCTTTCGCCTTTGAATTCGCGAGGGATCGGTATCCGCATCAGAGAAAGAACGGTCGGCGACATATCCATAAGCGAAACGGGTTCTTCAACGCGGCGGGGTGAAACTCCGGGAACGCGCATCATCAAAGGAATATGGGCTTCTTCCTGGTAGATGCCGTTTTCCCCGTGGCGTACGCTCCCGTGCTCGTAAAATGCTTCGCCGTGGTCTGCTGCGAGTATGACGACCGTATGCGCCAAGGTCGACGCGGGAATGCTATTTAAAAATCCAGCAAGATTATGGTCGGCCTGGGCCAGTTGCTGGTCATAGCGCAAGCGGTATGCGTCGATAAGCCCCGGAGTCACCGGAGCGCCGTACCAATTAATGTTCACGAGCTCCTGCGCCGTTACTTCTGAATATCCTTCCAGCGATTCAAAGTAGTTGTTATACGGCGCTTCGGGTTTGTACGGCTCGTGAACTTCGAACGTGTGAACCAAGAGAAAGAACGGATTGTTTGATTTTGAAAGTTCAGCAAGCTGCTGTTTTCCCAAATCAACGGGGCTATTTTTTTCGTCGGCCGGGTGCACTTCGTCCTTTCGGTACAGGCGCGTAATCGCGTCAAAGATAAAGAGATCCCGCATCGGACGGATAGCGCGCACCGTTACATTGTGCGCATAGAGTTCGCTTTGCAATGACGGACGCGAATTATCATCCAGTTCCTTGTAGGTAATATTTGAAGCTATGTCGGAAAAATACATCCCGGTAAACGAGGGGAGCGTCCATGTAGAATTCGAAGTTGCATTGTCAAATATGGTTCCGTTTTTTTCGAAAAACGCCGTCACCTCGGGCATTGTGTCGCGCGAATACCCGTAGGTCCCGATGTGGTTTGCCGCGAGCGTATCCACCATGATTAAAATCACGTTGCATCCGCCGGCGCAGGGTTCAGCAATGCGGGAAATACCGAACACAATCGCAATTCCGATGAGAAGCGCGATGCCTGTTTTTATGAGATTCGTTTTCATCCCGCCAGTGTACCGCACGGGTAGGTGAGACGGTGGTAAAATACCAGGCATGAAAACCAACGTATTTTGGGGGCTTGCAGTTGCGATTCTTGTCGGGCTTTTTGCGTGGTATCTGTTTAACACTCCCGCCGCTTCGGTTCAAACACCTTCAAGTGCCGTCTCCGGAGGGCATACGATAACGCTGACCAAAGACGGATTTGTGCCGGATACCGTCACCATAAAAAAAGGCGACACAATTACATTCAAAACAACAACAGGAAATATGTTTTGGCCTGCTTCGAATCTGCACCCATCGCACCTCTTGTACCCTGAGTTTGACCCGAAAGAGCCCGTTCAGCCGGATGCATCTTGGAGTTTCACATTTGATAAAGTTGGGAAGTGGCAATTCCACGATCACCTGGCGCCTTATTTTACCGGCACTATAACAGTTATAGAATAATGAAACCGATTTTTGCTATTTCTGCGTTGGCACTTTTATTCTTGGTTCCGTTTTCTGTTTTCGCGCACAGCGCAGGCGCTTCGTATGAAGTTACATCGCAAGGGTACACGGTCGACATTGGGTATAGCGTACCCGCACCGCAGGTAGACGAATCCGTCGCGTTTGATTTTGGTTTGCGAAAATCGGGAGCATCGGAAGATTCAAACGCGCCGTTTGACGATGTGTGGGTAAAAATCGAATCGAATGATACCAAAAGCGTCGTGTTCGCCTCCGGCATTCACAATGCGGAATTCGGCGGGCCGAGAATAAGTTACGTTTTTCCGCACGCGGGCGAATATACGATTTCGGCGCGCTATGAAAATAAAGACGGTTCGCTTGCGGAAGCGTCGTTTCCGATGACTGTTGTTCCCGCGGAAGGTGGCCAAAATGCACCGAACCCCCTCGTACAAAACGTTTTGTTTGCCGTGCTCGGTTTTTTGGCGGGCGCAGGCGGAGTCTATTTCTGGGGCCGGAGTGCGCTTCGGAAAATGCCCTCAACCGGCGCGTAATCGTCGGTAATAGCAATTACGTTTTCGTCTATGGGAGTTTTCTTCACTGTGAAGCCGGGGTAGATGTCGTTCGTAAACGTGTCGGGTAGTTCGCGCGTTTTTGACACTACGATGACCAAGTTCTGATTCTCATCAGGCTTATTGGTGTATTGGTAGAGCTCTGCATGAGGGAACACCTCGCGCGCTGTTTTTACGAATACGGAGGCAAACAATTCGCCTTCGCCGCGGTATGAGCCGTGAGTGTTGATAAGCAGAACTCCGTCGTCAGAGAGGTTTGCAGAAAGACGCTGAAACATCTCTTTCGTTAAGAGTTGAAAGGGGGGTCTCCCGGAAGCGTCGAACGCATCCATAAATTCAACATCGTACGCATCATGTTTGCCGTTTGCAAAAATCCGCGCGTCTTCATATATCATTTTCAGGGTCGGAAACTTTGCGGGATTGAAACCAAAATATTTTTCAGCGACTTTTGTCATGCCGGGGTCGATTTCAACGACGTCGGCGCTCGCGTTCGGGTATTTCAACAGAAGGTAGCGAGGGAATGATTCCACGCATCCGCCCAAAAAAAGCATTCGCCGAGGCCCGTCCGGAAACGTGGCGGCAATCACGGCTTCGTGCGCCCATTGATAGTCCGCAGCAAGTCTCGTTTCGTCCACACTCCCATCGGGTTTTTCATACATGAGACACTGAATCCCGAACGGACTCGTCCACAGCGCCAAGGTCTTTCCTTCGAATTTTTCATGCGTAATAAAAATACGGTTGTAGGCGGTAGACACGTCCGCCGCAACAGTTTTTGCAAATGTGGGTAGAGTATTGATGCCGAACGCAAGAACAGCAACAAGTCCTGCGATGCCTAAGAATTTACCCGCTTCGTTTTTGAGTAAAAAAAAAGAGGCAACGAGGAGGCATCCGCTGACACCAAGCATAATCGAGCCGACGCCGAAGAGCGGAACGAGAACCATACCTGCGCCGATTGCTCCTGCAATTGAGCCCGCGGTTCCCACGGCGTTTAGTTCGCCGACGCTTTTACCTGCGGTATCCAGTTTCTGAATCAGGTTCTTCGCAAGCATCGGGGAAACGGCTGCCAAGAGAATTACGGTCGGCATGAACAGACACGTGCCTGCAATGAGGGCGCCCAACGTCGGTTCAAGATGCGAATATAAAACCCATGTCGGAATAAAGTCACGAACGCCCCACGCGAGAAGCGCGGCACTGCCGGACAAAAACAAAGCGATGCCAATTCTTTTTTCTGAAGCATCTTCATCAGCAAACTTCCCGCCGAAGTGGTATCCGATTGCCATACCGCCGAGTATTACCGCAATCAATCCCGCCCATACGCCGACCGAAGTTCCTAAGTAGGGGGCAAGGAGGCGTCCGCCCGCGATTTCAAAAACTAAGATTGCGGCATTCGTGAAAAAGGAAAGGGTATAGAGAAGTGTCCGGTCCATAGGGAACAGTTTATACTAAAGGAGGTGAGCAGAAACATATTCATCGGCATCGGGGCGCTTGCAATAGTAGGCTTCATTGCATGGCTCTTTTTGCATTCCGCCGGCCCAGCTCCGATCTTCTCAGCACCGTTTGAGGTCCCACCGCTTTCGGGAACCTATACAAATGAGAAGTACCATTTTTCCCTCTCATTGCCGGAAGGTTTTACGGCAGGGGAGTTGCCGACTGACGCAAGCGGTGCCGACACAGTACTTCTTCAAAACTCCAAAGGAGAGGGCATACAAATCGTTGTCCGGCCGTTCGGCGAAGATTTACATATACTGACTCAGGAAAGAATTCATCAGGATATTCCTGACATGAAAATCAGTAATATAGAAAGCGTTACCGTAGGACCTACGTATACGGGCGTTGCGTTTCTGTCTGATAACGAAGCGTTCGGCGGCAGTTCGCGGGAAGTATGGTTTGTGTTCCGCGGTAGTCTGTATC
>CAZPUX010000076.1:0-3825 GCA_964589865.1 uncultured Candidatus Saccharibacteria bacterium
ACAAATATGGGATATGGCAAACGCACTAAAGTTTCCGAATACAAAATTCAGAAACGCGGAGGCTCGGGCATTAAAACCGCAAACGTTACGGCAAAAACCGGACCGGTGATTGCCGGCCGCGTGATTACGCCTGAAATGACCGAGATAATTGTTGCATCGCAAAAGGGCCAGGTGATTCGTACGGAATTGAAACAGGTTCCTTCATTGTCCCGCGTGACACAGGGAGTTCGCGTGATGAAACTGTACGAGGGCGATAAGATAGCCGCGTTCACCGCTTTCTAAAAAGTTCGCCCAAAGCCGCGTCTGCTTCGTTGCGGACTCCGGTATTCCCTCACAATATGTTGCAAATATTGCTCGGTTCGTTCCTCGTCCGCGCCTCGCGTCTCATCGATTTTGAACGAACTTCAGACCACGGGAGAAGAAGAGGCGATTTTTTGTTGCTAAAATACGACTATGTTTCTTAACCCAAAAAGCATTCTTGAAAATCTGAAAATCTCGCATGGCGCGAAAGTGGGCGACTTCGGCGCGGGTGCGGGGCAGTACGCGCTTCTTGTTGCGGAACGCCTTCAGGGCGGGGGAGACGTGTACGCCTTGGACGCATTCCGGCCATCGCTCGATGCCTTGAAACGGGAAGCAATGGCGCGCGCGCTTTCTTTACATGTTCTTGAGTCGGATTTGAATCGTCACATTCCTTTGAAAGATAATCTCTTGCACGTCGGTATCGTTGCGAACATTCTCCATCAGTTGTCGGACAGAAAAAAATTCGTCGAAGAATTGGCGCGAGTAATTGTTCCCGGCGGGAAAGTGTTGGTTGCTGATTGGACAAGTTCATTTAAAAACATGGGACCTGCTCAAAGTTCAATTATTCTTCCCGCTGAAGCGGTTTCGCTTTTTACATCCGCGGGATTCTCGGCGGGCGAAATGCTTCCCGCGGGGACGCATCACTTTGCATTTGTGGCAAAAAACACTTAGTGCGTTTGGAAAACTGTGTACTGCTGGTATTTCGGGGGAATTGAGGCGGTATACTTTGTGGAATGAAGCCGTTTCCTTTGGCCGTTTCGGCGCTGTTTGTGGTTCTTGCGCTTGGCGCTGTGGTCGTGTTTGCGACGTACACATCTTTTAAGTCGAATGCCGTCGGTAAGGTTGTTATTTGGGGTTCGGCAACTCCTGAAGAGATAGCGCCCTCGATTGCTGCACTATCTGACAGGAAAAATACATATGACGGGGTTTCGTACGAGTCATATACTGAAAGCGAATTAATGCCGAGATTGGTTACCGCAATTGCCGCGGGCAAAGGGCCTGATTTGGTTCTGTTTCCCTCGTCGTATCTTTTGTCGCAAGGCGATAAGCTTTTAACCATTCCATATTCTTCATACAGTCGCCGTGATTTCCAGGATACGTTCATTCAGGCAGGTGAAGTATTTCTGGATGCCGACGGCAGCAAAGGGCTTCCGTTTTCAAGCGACCCGTTGGTGATGTACTGGAACCGCAGTTTATTTTCAAATGCGGGCATTTCAGAGCCTCCCCGATACTGGGACGAAGTGAACACAGTTGCCCCGCGGCTCTCCGCGTCCGACAATAAAGGAACGTTAACGAGAAGCGCAATTGCCTTAGGCACCTGGAATAATGTCGATAACGCGAAATCGATTTTGGTGACGCTCCTCAATCAACTCGGCAACAGCGTCGTTGTTCGGACCGATAAGGGGTATCAATCGACCTTGGTCGATGCGGCCTCCGGTGCTATTTCATCTTCCGATTCTGCCCTTCGTTTCTACACCGATTTTGCAGACCCGGTGAAGCCTTTATATTCGTGGAATATTTCCCAGTCTGATTCCAGAAGCGCGTTTATTGCCGGAAGACTGGCCATGTACATCGGCAGAGCGTCGGAACTGTACAGCCTTCGCGCGCAGAATCCAAATTTAAATTTTGATATCGCGCCCGTGCCGGCAATCCGCGGAGGCGGTTCTTCCGTCGAGGCGCATTTGACGGCGCTTGCAATACCGCGCGGGGCTCTCAATCCGCAAGGCGCCTTGCGTGTTGCACTTGCGCTGACCGCATCCCCCGCGCAGGTAGCGCTTGAGGGTGTGACGCATCTACCCTCGGTGAGAAGGGACGCATCTACCGACCAGCCCGATAATCCGTATTTCACAATCTTTAAAAATGCCGCACTTTCTTCGTTCTCGTTTCTTGACCCGGACCCTTCCGGTTCCGATGCGTTGTTTGAAAGGATGGTTGAGGGTGTTGCCTCGGGTAATGTGACCGTAACTGAAGCCATGGTAAAAGGCGGGAGCGAAATGAGCGCCCTCATCGGCAGTCAGCAGTAACAAATGTGCCCGGCTATGAGGTATAGTAGGGGGCATACAACCACAAAGCCTATGAGTATGAGAAAAATCCTCATCTACGGTCTGCCGTTCCTTCTTCTCGCTGTTCCCTTGCTGGGTTTTGCTGCGGAATTAACGAACCCGCTGGGTTCGACCACGCTTACGCAGTTTTTAACCAGGATGCTCCAGCTGGTGGCGCAAATCGGTTTTCCGGTGATTGTCGTCTATATTGTGTACATCGGATTTAAATTCATACAGGCCTCCGGCAAACCGGAAGAATTGGCAAAAGTGCGCGGCATGTTTTTCTGGGCTTTAATTGGGGCGTTAATTGTTCTCGGTGCGCAGGTGTTAGCAACCGCAATCCAGGCAACAGTCAACGATTTGACGCACTAGGCTCCGACCAATTTTGTTGGGGCGTCGGAGCTATCCACACGTCGCCCGGTGAGGTTTTCCCGCTTATTCCGCGGTGGTACAATGCCGAAAGAGCGGCGGCTCGCGAGGCGCGACCACACTTGGATTTACTACCACGGGGTACCGTGAAGTGAATCTCGGCGAAAAATCGTCTCATTTAATTTCTTAATCTTTACATAACGTACCTAAATCAATCTATGAAAAATTTTATAAAGTCGGCAGTAGCAGTAGCTCTTTCTATCGCTCCGTTTGCCGCTTCGGCAATAACCGTGAGCACCACGAACGGTTTGGGCGGGGTCTTTGCCACTATCGGAGGCCTTTTGGGAATCATTACTCCTGTTGTCGTCGGACTCGCGCTCTTGGGCTTCTTCTGGGGTTTGGCAATGTATGTCTTGAACTTCAGCGGGGATGATAAAGATAAGAAAAAGGGCCGCGACATGATGGTATACGGGACGCTGGTTCTTTTCGTCATGGTTTCGGTGTGGGGTATCGTCAACATTCTTCAGGACACGTTCAATCTTCACGGCAATCAAACGCTGACCGGCTCCGAAATCCCGAGCGTTCAACAGCGCTAAACGCATTCAGGAATGGCGCAAGCGTATCTTTGCGCAATTTTTCTAACACACAATGGCCGGCAATCTGACTGACATCATCAACACCATGACCAACGTGGTGTTGCTTGGTGCACCGGTTGCCTTGGTGTTGCTGCTGTTTTTCTGGAATATGAGCCAGCTCGTATTTCAGTCCAGTAACCCCGAAAAACTGAAAGATGCGCGGGAGCGCATTATCTGGAGCATCATCGGCATGTTCGTGCTGTTTTCTCTCGCCGGCATACTGGTAGTCCTTCAAAATACGTTGTTCGGAGAGTCAAATCAAAATAACGGCACGATTCATTCACCTACAGGTCAGAGTCCGTTCACTTCCGGTCAGTCGAGTTCCGGGACTACGGGAAATCAAGGAAATCAAAGCGGCTCTTCGGGTACGCAAAATTCGGGTACGCAAAATTCGGGTACGCACTTCATTGGTCCGCCCGCACCCTAATCACGAAAAATAAAATGAAACACACACAGCAGCTCAATTTCTCTCCGTTCCC
>CAZPUX010000077.1:0-3801 GCA_964589865.1 uncultured Candidatus Saccharibacteria bacterium
GTGTTTTTCATCATGCTTTTCCGCGCTCGAAGACTTGGACATATCCTTAATTTCCTTCCCCGCGGTAACCAAAAACTGGCGCCACAGCGGATGCGGTTCTTCGTATTTATGGTGCACAAACACTTCGTGCGAGTGGTATTTCCCGCGGTTCAAATCGTCCAGCACTTTTCGCATGCGCTTAGCGTGGTAGTCGCCCGCGCCTGAAATTGAAATCTGAATCGCGGCGCCTTCGCCTTCTTTGGCGATTTTTGAAAGCGCCGCGAGCGTAATATTCAACGGGTCATAGGCAAAATCATCAACGGTCTTAATCGGCAAGGCCGCCGCGCGTTTATAAATGGCGTACCCTATCTCTGTTGCGCCGAACTGGTTGAAGGGATTGTAGTCGTCTTTCTGCTCGGTAACGCGGGCGCGGGGGAAAATGGCAAAAATCTGCTTCTCAAAAAAGTCGCGTTTGTTCCTGGGAACGGCAAGGTAGAAAATCGCGGATTCCGAGGTGTGCGAAACCGCCATTTCCATCGTGAAAAATTCCTTATGAATTTTCTTTCGTTGCTGATAGTCTTTGAAAAAGTGAACGTCGGGAATCGTTATGTACGGAATGACGCTCTGATAAAACTGCTCCATCTGCGTCGCAATATCCTTCAAGGTTCCGCCCGTTTTCCCTGAAGCGGTGCTTGATTCGGGAACCACCACTTCCAAAAGCACCATGTCTAAGGCTTGCGCAAGCGGGTCATCTTTTGAAAGACCCGGAATTTCATGACCTTCCTTTTTGTACTGAATCAGGAGGCGGTGGAAATCGTCCTCCAGGTGCGGGTTGTCTATTTTATCCAACTCCTTCAACGCCGCCGGGAAACCCTTCGTGCGAAGGATGCCCAACAACTCCTCCATGTCTTTGTCGTTTGAGTCAGGGGTCAGTTCAAGAATGATGCCCTGCTCGGCCTTAACGTCCTTCGAAAGCTCATGGGAAGCCTCGGCGTGGGGCACCATAGGCGCCTCAACGGGCGTTCTGGGCTCGTTTCTGTATCCGCCGCCACCACCGCCTGAACGGGCCTGTTCGCGCAATTTCGCCAATTGGCGCTCGGGCGAAATGGTTGCGGCGCTGTCGGCTTTTGATTTATTTCCCTGGAAACCCGGCATTCAAATAGTATACCCCGCGGGTTCGCGGGGTATCAGGGTCATTTTTTCTTTTTGTCTTGTTTCGGCTTTTTCTTTTCCTTTCTGCGGGAATCATTTCCTTTTGCCATAGAAATATATGAAGTATTAATTTGTCTTCTTAAGACTATATCACTTCAAAGCGAGTGCCTGATGCTGTGGGCACTGAGACTTGGGCAAACGCCCCGGAGTGGTGTCCGCAGCACGGGTGCGAGCGTCCTTCTATACCACCCCGATCGATACGCTCATGAGGTATAAAGAGTACGCCAAAATGCCGAGGTTCATGTACCCGGTCGCCGCCATGCCGAACGCCCGGTATAAGGGGTGAATCCGATACCCTATCCAAAACGCGATACGTGCAACTACAAACACCGCTGCGAATGCAATCATAATCTGCATTTGCGCACTTTGAAGCACCGTTGAAAGCGCAAGCGTGCCTATGAGAAATAGAAAATTCTGCTGAAGCGTATTATCCGTCACGCGACCGTCTACTTCCTGATTCGCTGTTTCCTTGTGGTCAAGCGGGTTTATAGCAGAACTTAAAAATCGGGAATTCCCGACCGAAACAATCATTACGAAAAGCGGCAACACTGCAACAACATTGACCCGCAAGGTAAATGCAATACGTTCAACCAATCCCATGGTTTCTGCGGGCGCAGGCAATACCATATACAACGCGTACACTGCGACCGCCATTCCTAAAACACCGAGAAGCGCGCCGATTGCAACTTTAATCTGCTCGGGTTTCATGCCCCTATTTTATCAGGCAAAAATTCTTTTATTTTTTCTTCGCCAAATATTGAATGAACGCCGCTTTACCTTTGTTTGTTTCGTTTTCGGGCTCGAAATCGCGGTACACTTGCGTCACTTCAAAATCTTCCCCCAAGGATTTTTTTACGTCTTCTGGATACACGCGGTACAGCTCAAGCAAGCTCCATTTTTTACCGGCAACGTCATAGTAGTGGAAGCAAATGCGTGTTTCATCGACGTAGACCGGCAGGATAGTGACTTCCTTTTGCGCGCCCTGATAGTAAATATTCGGCTCAAACGTAAATGCTTTTTTCAATTCATCAACTGGTAAATCGGCAATGCTTGCGATGTAATCGTAGTCGCGCGTATCCAAAAGCAGGTATCCGTCTTTTTCAATGCGTTGTGCAAAATTTTTCAAAACCGCCGCTTGCGCCGTTTTATTTTCTTCGCGCGTGTCGCCTCCTACATACGTTAAAGAGCTGCCGACAAGAAACCCGAAATCAAATTGCCTACCATAGGGCGGCTCGGCTTCGTCAAGATGATTCCAATCAGCCTGATGAATAGTTACGTTGTGCCCGTCAGCTTCGAGGCGTTTCGTTGCCTGCTCTACAAATGCCGGATCAACTTCATTTGCCTCGGCAACATCTATTGCGTACCCATGCCGTTTGAGGTAATTCAGTATGTTTGAAAGCTCCACGCCCCCGCCGACGGCGAAATCGAGAAGTTTCCTCAGGTGTTTTTCTCTTATGAGATTGGCAAAAAACGCCGTTTCCCTGGGGTTTGTTTCGCCTTTGTATTGCGGATAGATGTCTTTCTCCCAGGGATACGAATGTAGAGTCCGCAAACTGCGGTAATGGCTTCCGGACCGCCTCCCAAGAGTTAATGAGCATGGGTCGGTATCTTACCTAAAGCCCAGTAAGAAGGCAACGGAAACCTAATGAACCGCAGTGCTTACCGGTGCGGTAAAAAAGTCGCGGTTTTTCAAAACGCGGGGCGTTGCCGGTGTATCAAAATGCGCTATCTCGCGAATGGCAAGTTCGTGTGCGGCAATATTCCCGACGCGAGAAGCAATATCGCGCACGGCAACCCACGTTTCGCGAGGAGAAAGTTTTAACTCTGAGGCTTCAACCGCTATTTCTGCATAGGACGGTATTCTTGGTTCTCTTTCTTTTATGCTCATAAACTCTTTGTGTTCCGTATCAACGCGGAAAAAATTAGTTGCCCTTTGCAGGTCGAACGCCCCATGCGCCGACCGAATCGTTGATTTCAAAAGCAATGTTGCCGGATTTTATCGCCTTGCGCAGGACCGGAAGCCACTTGAGGCGAAGCTCGGCATTCGCGCGCGTATGTTTAAGCTCCGCGATTGCTGAATCCTTGTCTTTCGCACCGCCTCTTTTCAGCGCAGCAATCTTTGTGGTAGCGGAACGTTTTTCATCCTTGTGTTTTTCTTCTAATTGATTTATGAAACCTGCGGCAAGAATCAGACGTTCTTCGGGAGTAACGTGGTTTTCCTTTCTTTTGGCATCTTTGCCCCATATCTCATTGAACATCGCTCTCCGTTCATCTTTACTGTCACTCAAACGGGACAAATTAAGCTGGCGCAGGCTCTTGCCTTCATCATCATCTTCTCCGAACCTAGCTTTATTTTCGGCTCTCATTCGCTCCAAAACCGACTGAGGGTCTCCTTTTACAAAAGCAAAGCGGGGTTCAAGCCACAACACGTCCTGCTTATTACCCGTTCCTTCTGCGGGATGAATCTCTACTTGCGGATAATTGCCTTCCCAGCGAAATGGCGGGGATAAAAGTTCATTCAATCTCCCGCCGATGCTATTTTCATTATTGCCTTCCGCTCCGTGCATTACGTTCCTGTGAACCGCCTCGTTTACGTCGTTCCGAGTCTTT
>CAZPUX010000078.1:0-3743 GCA_964589865.1 uncultured Candidatus Saccharibacteria bacterium
AGCCTGTTATTTTGGAACCCATTATGCGCGTTGAAATCGTGATGCCTGAAAAATTCATGGGCGATATTACGGGCCACCTCACTTCAAAACGCGGTCAGATTGAATCAATGGAAGACAGAGGATTGGCGAAAGTGGTGAATGCAAAAGTTCCGCTTTCCGAAATGTTCGGCTACACAACGGCGCTTCGCTCAATGACTGAAGGCCGAGGTTCAATGACCATGGAATTCGACCACTACGAAGTTGTTCCGATGAACGTCGCGGAAACTATCAAAGCCGCTCGGAAATAAAAAAGAAATTCAAACGACTTGCTCTCGCAAGTCGTTTTTGTAATAGTGCCTTCATGTTAGAACATGACGAACGGCCAAAGCCTGTCTCAAGACAGAGAATCTCTCCGGAGGATAGCGAATATGAGTATGCGCTCAGATCGCATCGTGTTGTGTGGAATACCGATGACCGGGTACGCAATGGCTGTTTCGGGGCGTTTTCTCTTTGGCGCTCCAACATTTCCGAAGTGTCCTTATTGACGGCACGAGAAAAGAAAACACATGTGCGGAAAGTTCGTTTGGAATCTTTTGAGGATTTTTTGGCAAAAGTCGCTAACAAACGAAAGTTTGGGTACGCAGAAAAATTTGTGAACGAGGCCCTGGCGATGCCGGGGCTACGTGAAGAGATTTTGCGACTCACGGCGGATTTTAAAAAGATCCATGCGTTCGCAGATCAACGAACTCCGGCAGAGCGACTCATGGCCGCCATATTCCAAGGCACTCCGATTAGCTCTGAAGACGAGGACGTGAAGGATAGGTTTTATACGCTTATTAAGCGGAAGAAAATGCCGCCGGAACTCTGGACTTCTATTCTTGAAAACCATCGCGAGCGTTTCGCACAAGAGCTAAAAAAATTTGATGAAGAAGTGCTCCCTGTTTTAAAAGCCAATTTTCTTGAACGCGCTAAACGGTTTGTAGGGGCCGATATTCTTCCTATTTCCTACGAGCGGGTTGAAAAAACCATGAACTTGGTCATCTTCGGTTTACGCGACGGCCTCGAAGGCTCTCTGGACGATCCGACCGGCACATTTACTGCGCAAGATAATGAAATTCATCTCGCATCGCACCTTTTTGACGAGACGAACGGTCCGTTAGCCTTTTCGGAGATTGAACGGGTATTCACTCACGAAATGTTTCATGCGCTCTCCGGGCAGACTATTTTTGCTGAAGAGAGGCGCTGGGAAGATGAAGACTTTGACGACGATGAGACTTATTTTGATTATTCGATACTCAGGGTAGGAACGCGCATCGGCAAAAAATTCTGGTGGTTGAACGAAGCTTTGACTGAGTATCTGTCGGCACAATTTTTGGAGCGGGAACCCGTTTCCTATCCCGGCCCAATAAAACTCTTGAAAGGCCTGATGGACGACGAACCTTTTAGCTCAAGAATACCCCTGCGAGTGTTTAGCAATGCGTACTTTGAGCATTACGGCCGCAGGAGAAAAAACGGAAAGACGATACCGCATTGGCGCGCGCTCGTGAAAGAAATACAGCGCGTGCATCACCCTAAGGTCCTTTTGAATTTTGACGCCGCGATGCAGCGTGATGTTCAGGCTCCGGTTCAGGGGGCGTAGATTTCGGCGGCCGAGTGTTCAGTCCACAAGGCAACGCAAAGGTTATTGCGCCGCTTTGAAAATTAGGTATACTCTCTCCTAATTATTCAGAACGTATTTTTTTATGAACAGCGTTGAAGCAGGATCCCAAGGTAGTATTGATTCCCATGCATTCATGGCGAACTTCGACCCCGAAGGTCTTGAAGATTGCAAAAATCTGTGTGGGCTCCTGAGGATTTCCGGCTCGGAATATTGCCAACCGTGCTTAGATCGTTTGACATTTATTCCTCGCGCGCATCTGAACTAAAAAAGCGCCGGAAGGCGCTTTTTTAGTTTTTAGGCCCCGCGCTCTATCGGCGGTTGTACGGATTCTCGATGTGAGCGGTTGCGCAGCGCTTCAATCTGCTGTTTCATTCGAAAATTGGGCACAGTCAGCGGCACTGCAAGCCACGAAAAAGCAACCTCACCAAAAAGACCTAGAGCCGCTATGCCAGCCTTTGCCGGGGCGACGTCATCAAAGAAGTCTTCGGAATGAGGCAAATTCTCGGATATATGTGACATGATTTCGCTACTCTAGCACACCTTTCATATTTGGAGTGCCAGTTCCCGCTATAAACTTGACTCAAAAGGGATTATCCGTAAGATACCAAGTAACGCTTCACGCGTTCTTTTCGTCTATAGAGCTACCGTTGTGCGGGCTCAAGGATGAAGAAAGGGCCCCGCGCTCTTTGTTAGAAGGAACTAATACTTAATTAATAAAAATTAATATAATCGTATGGCAGAATTTGCAAGAACAAAGCCTCACGTCAACGTCGGCACTATCGGCCACGTGGACCACGGCAAGACGACCCTCACTGCTGCCATCCTCACCGTCCTCTCAAAGGCGGGGAATGGCTATACGGCAACGGTGAAAGGTGTTGATCAAATCGACAACGCGCCTGAAGAAAAGGCTCGCGGTATTACCATTTCTCTTTCGCACTCGGAATATGAAACGCCGAAGCGCCACTACGCGCACATCGACGCTCCGGGACACGCCGACTACATCAAGAACATGATTACGGGCGCTGCCCAGATGGACGGCGCAATCCTCGTGGTTGCAGCTACCGACGGTGTGATGCCTCAGACGCGTGAACACATTCTCCTTGCGCGCCAAGTGGGCGTGCCGAAAATCGTTGTCTTCCTCAATAAGGTGGACATGGTTGACGACAAAGACCTGGTTGACCTCGTTGAAGAGGAAGTTCGCGAACTTTTGACCAAGCAGAACTTTGACGGCGCAAATGCTCCGGTTATCCGCGGTTCAGGCCTCAAGGCGCTTGAAAATCCGGCTCTCGGAAATGAATGGTCAGACAAAGTTATGGATTTGGTAAAGGCATTGGATGATTTCATTCCTGAACCGGTCCGTGATGTTTCAAAACCGTTCCTGATGCCGATTGAAGACATCTTCTCAATTGAAGGACGCGGAACCGTAGTTACGGGCCGTATTGAACGCGGTCAGATAAAGGTAGGGGAGGAAATCGAAATCGTCGGTTTGCAGCCTACCGTTAAGACCACCATCACCGGCATTGAAATGTTCAACAAGTCGTTGAACGAAGGTATGGCAGGCGACAACGCGGGCATTTTGCTCCGTGGTACCAAGAAAGAAGACGTACATCGCGGACAGGTTATTTGTAAACCGGGCTCGGTTACTCCTCATACGGAATTTGAAGCAGAGGTATACATCCTTTCAAAGGAAGAAGGAGGTCGTCACACGCCGTTCTTTACCGGCTACAAACCGCAATTCTATGTTCGTACCACTGACGTTACGGGAGACGTAACACTTTCTGAAGGCGTAGAAATGGTTATGCCCGGTGATACGACCAAATTCAAAGTGAAATTGGTTGCACCGGTTGCGCTTGAAGACCAGCAGCGCTTTGCTATCCGCGAAGGAGGCAAGACCGTAGGTGCAGGCGTTGTAACGAAAGTCATCGCGTAATTCAGACGAAGGCGTAACTACCATGGCTGAAGCAAAAGTTAAAAAAACGCCTTCGAAGAGAGCGGCGGCAAAACCTAAAACGGCAGCACCCGCAAGCATTTCAAAATTGCGTCTGCGCGTTCGCGGTTACGACCACAAAGTTCTTGACCAGTCCGTGAAGCAGATTATCGACAC
>CAZPUX010000079.1:0-3715 GCA_964589865.1 uncultured Candidatus Saccharibacteria bacterium
CTTTTCACTTTTTCGTAATCTTCCGGTGTTGCAGGATTCCCGCCGAGCTTAATGTCGACCCCGCGGCCTGCCATGTTAGTAGCAACCGTCACGCCTCCATGTTTGCCTGCTTGGGCGATTATCTCCCCCTCTCGTTCATGGTTCTTTGCATTCAGCATCTGATGCGGGACGCCTGCGGCACGCAAGGCTGTGGCAAGGCGTTCATTCACCTCAATCGAGGTGGTACCGATTAACACAGGCTGGCCTTTCTCATTCTTCTCTTTAACCGCCCGCACAATTGCCGTAAATTTACCCGCCTCCGTTTGGAATATAAGGTCGTTTGAGTCGATTCTGGCAATCTGGCGGTGAGTGGGTATGGCAACAACGTCCAGGTTATATACGGAACGGAATTCCTCCTCAGAAGTGAGGCCTGTACCTGTCATTCCTGCCACCTTTCCGTACATACGGAAGTAGTTCTGAAAGGTCACCGAGGCATACGTTTGGCTCTCTTTTTGAACTGAAACCCCTTCTTTTGCCTCAATTGCCTGATGCAATCCTTCCGACCAGCGTCTCCCCGGCTGCAAACGTCCGGTAAACTCATCAACAATAACCACTTCGTCGTCTTTAACAACGTAATCCTTGTCCTTTATATATACTGCTTGGGCTTTTATTGCGGATTCCAAATGGTGCGCGAATTTTGCGCCTCCTTCCGCATACAAATTCTCAATGCCGAGTGCGCGTTCCGCTTTTTCAACCCCCGAATCGGCAATAACGACTGCGCGCAGTTTTTCATCAACCGTGTAATCATCACCTTCCTTCAAAGTCCGTGCCAGAGTGGCAAATGTTTTGTAGAGCTCCCCCGCGTCTTTGGAAGGTCCTGAAATAATGAGCGGGGTGCGGGCTTCGTCGATGAGAATCGAGTCAACTTCGTCGACAATTGCAAACTGGTGCGCCCGCTGGCGTATGCTTGAAGCTTCGTATTCCAAATTGTCGCGCAGGTAATCAAAACCGAATTCGTTATTGGTGCCGTACGTAATATCGGCAGCGTACGCTTCTCTGCGGGACACGGGACGTAAAAATTCATGCACGACTTTGAACGAACCGAGTGCGTCGCGCTCGGCATCCTCTTCCTTGTTGGTGTGCGAAACGTCATACAGAAAGGAAGATTCATGGTTGATGACGCCGACGGTAAGTCCGAGAGCATCATAAATTTGTCCCATCCAGGCGGCATCGCGGCGCGCCAAGTAATCGTTCACCGTCACAATGTGCACGCCTTTGCCGGTCAATGCATTCAAATACGCAGGCAGCGTGGCGACGAGGGTCTTTCCTTCTCCGGTGCGCATCTCGGCAATTGCGCGATTGTGCAAAACGTATCCGCCGATAAGCTGTACGTCATAGTGCCGCTCGCCTGAAGTTCTGCGCGAAGCCTCGCGAACTGCGGCAAACGCTTTCGGTAACAATGAATCCAGAGACGCTCCGCCTTCTAATTCTTTCTTTAATTCTGCGGTTACCTCTTTTAGGGATTCGTTCGTCCGCGCTTTCATTCCTTCCTCTTCCGCGTTTACGAGCGGTACGATGGCCTCCGCGCTTTTCAACAAGGGGCTCCCGCCCTTAAATAATTGATTTATTCCGAACATTTGACCAATCGTAGCACATTCGCATATTAAGAAAAAACGCCCCGAAGGGGCGTTTTTAAGGATAATCCGTCCTCGCGAGGACGACGGACTATCAGGAAACTATTTGCGGCGCTTTGCGCTTTTCTTGACTTTCTTTGCCGCTTTTTTCTTCTTTGCCATAGTAGTTTTTTAGTTTTGAGATTCGCGACTTGTATCTCTTGTGCGACGCCCGACCGTACAGAGTGCGTTGTGCAAACACTGTGTACACGTCTCAATACAAGCTTATGTTCAGTATGAAACATTTAAATGCGCGTACAACGTATTAAAAAGTAATGTGTGGATAAGTAGACTACGCAAATTATTTTTTCAGACACCGCTCCGAGGGCGCTTGCCCTGTCTTAGTGTCTGAAAAAATAATTTACTCCGTAGAAAAGTTTAAGAAAGAGAGGAAGAAAGAAATTTACGAGAAAATATTTTTTGCGTTGCCTAAGATGCGCACTTCAGGCGTAATATGAATGTCTGTTTTCAAAACAAACTCGCTGATAATTTCTTTTGCAAGCGCATGCACGTCGGAAGCTTTTGCTTTCGCTTCGGCGGCAAGCACGAGCGGTTGTTTGTCCCATACGAATGCGCCGCCCACCCGTTTGCCCTTTAAATGCATTACGTGGTCAAAAATCCACGCTAAAGGAACTTTCACTCCGCCCTCCGGCATTTCAAATAACGGCATGTCCGGATATGTTTTTTTAACGAGCGGTACCGCATTCTCGGCAATGATGGGGTTTAAGAAAAAAGAACCTGCGGTCCCGAATTCGGAGAGCGGAGGAAATTTTCCCGCGCGGATTGCGGTAACTGCCGCGCGGATGTTCGGGAGTGTTGCCTCTTCCTGAGTTTTCTCGAAATGGTTTTTCAAATCGCGATACGCGATATTCGGGCGAGGAAGCGTTGAAAGCGAAAACGAAACGTCCGTGATGATGTAGCGGTCGGCATCATGCTTAAAGACGCTGGTGCGGTAGCCGAACGCGCACGCACCTGC
The DNA here is from genome assembly GCA_964589865.1 of uncultured Candidatus Saccharibacteria bacterium. GTDB lineage: Bacteria > Patescibacteriota > Minisyncoccia > Phycocordibacterales > Phycocordibacteraceae > Phycocordibacter. Next base: position 2,629 of record CAZPUX010000079.1, read on the forward strand.
CGGAATCTTTTTCTCAATCCCCTCTTTCGTGTCATACGCAGTCACTTCAATAATCGTATCGGCTAATGACGCGCCGTATGCGCCGATGTTCTGAACAACCGCCGCGCCTACCGTGCCCGGAATTGCCGATAAATTTTCAATCCCCCACCAGCCGTTCTCGCTGGCATGGTCCGCGAGTGAATCCCAGATGCACCCCGCTTCAACAGAAAGAATTGCTTGCTCACCCTCAACATGGGAGGAAATCTGCGCCGGGAGATATTTTACAAAAACGGCGTTTATGCCCTCATCCGGCGCCAGCATGTTCGAGCCCGAGCCGATGGGAATGATGGGCAAACCTTTTTCTTTCGCAAACTGAACCGCCTGCGGAATTTCTTCTTTTACGAGAACGGTAATCAAAAACCGCGCGGGACCTCCCGTGCGGAATGTAGTTAAAGCCGAAAGTAATACGTTTTCTTCAATGCGCATAGCGGAACGTGGAGGAAGAGGGGGTTATCAGCAGTGTGCGACCGACGGGTGCGAGCTCCAAGCAAAAATCTTTGTGAGTGCAGTCGCCGGCCGCACGCTGCTGGCAACACTATTACTGTACGCCTTTAACTTGTACCAGACAACCTCGCACATATCCCGAGCCTGAATAAAAGGGATGAGATGCAGGGCGCGGGCAACGCGATGAAGGAAGCGTATGTTGCATACGCAGACTGAAGCGCGTGGGTGCCCGCAACGCTGCAGATCGACCGTTTTATTCAGGCGGATACGCAAAACCCCGCTTTCGCGGGGACTTACGCAGATTTTCGTAGAGCTAGCAACAAGCCAGCACTCACAGACGGAAGTTTAGCAAAAATCCGCAAACCTGCAAGCTTAAGGCGCCAATCCCTGCTGAATCTGCTGAATATAGTATTCGCCTTGCGTCTTGAAGCTGGGATTGAGCTCAATGGCTTTCCGAAGTTCGGCAATGGCAGCGTCGCGATTCCCGGACTGCAGGTACGCCGCGCCGAGCTGGACATGCAGCTGCGCGTCGTTCGGTTTTTCTGCAATTCGCGCCTGTGCAATTTTAATTGCGCTCGCAAAATCTTTGATATCAAGGTACGCC
>CAZPUX010000080.1:0-3711 GCA_964589865.1 uncultured Candidatus Saccharibacteria bacterium
CCGGACTCGGCAGTATTACCGGCAGCGCCGGCGGGGGAGGCATGGGATATTTCGGCGGGATGCTGAGCATCATATCTGTGTGCGATGTAGGCACTTTGTATTTTGTGGTGGGAACGCCCTACAGCGGCGAATTGATGTGGGTGGAGGGGATCTCGAGTGAACCTCCCTATTCGAATGCAATGGGTTCACCGCCTGTTGAGGGGTATGCGATAGGTCATTATGTAGGGACTTCGGTTTGTGTTCTTGGTGATGTGACTGTGGGCGAGGGTCCCGTTATGTACGGGTACGGAACAAGTCTTTGATTCAGGGACTAAATTTTAAAAACCGCCCACAAGAGGGCGGGTCTGATATTTGTAATTTATTTTTTTCGTGCTATAATCTTTATATGAGGGCAGAAGCCGTTAACATTATTCTCTCGGAGGCAGAAATTGTTAAACGCAAGATAGACTTCCTTCGGCAAGAGAAAGTTCTTGATTACATAAATGGCTTCAATATCGGTGGCTCGGCTCTTGTTTCAGTTGTTTCTTTAGTTGCAGAAGCCCCTCCTACCTTAACCGAAGCAGGTTTAGGGGCTTTCGTTCTTTCGGTGGTTGTTTCAAAAGTGCTTGCTCGCACTGAACACCAAAGAGCTTTAATTTTGGATCAGCATATAAAAGACGCTGCAGAGTTTCAACATGCTTCCAATATCGGTTTGAGAAACATTACTCCCCCAATAGATCTTCTTGTCTAAAGCTCCGCTTGCATCTTTTTTAGGCCTCATGTATAGTCTTCAGACGCTACGTACGAACGCCCGATAGGCTCCGTTCGGACCAATGGTAAACCGCGCTCAGTGGAATACCTGGAGCGCATTTTTCTTTCATGAAATTCATCCTCGGAACCAAAAAAGGAATGACACAAGTGTTCGACGCCGCAGGCGTTGTGCATCCGGTGACCGTTCTTTCTCTTTCAAAGACGGTAGTGACGCAAGTGAAGACCAAAGAAAACGACGGTTACACGTCGGTGCAGGTTGGCTACGGGGACCAGAAAGAACAGCGCATGAACAAGGCGCAGAAGCCGAAAGGAAATTTTAAATCGTTCAAGGAATTTCGCGTGGACGACGTTTCCGCCTATACGGTAGGAAACGCAATCGACGCGAGCGTCTTTACTGAAGGCGAGAAAGTAACCGTTTCGGCAATTTCAAAAGGAAAGGGATTCCAAGGAGTTGTGAAGCGATACGGCTTCAAAGGAGGCCCACGTTCCCATGGTCAGAAGCACTCTGAACGTGAGCGCGGTTCCTCGGGAGGCGGACCCGGACGTGCCGGCGGCCGCGTCGTTAAAGGTATGCGCATGGCAGGACGCATGGGCGGCGACAGAGTTACCGTTCCGAATTTGAAAGTGGTGCGTGTTGATACCGAACGCGCTGAAATGTTCATAGAAGGAGCAGTTCCGGGAAGAGCGGGTACGACCGTTGAAATCGTTTCCAAGTAAAGAAAAAAGAAATATGGCCAAAAAAACACCTACAACCAAAAGAGCACCGTCAAAGCCTGCAAAAAAAGTTGCGAAAGCAGGCAAGATTGAATCTGCATCTAATGGAATGAAAACCGCTATCTACAACATCAAGGGAGCCGAAGTTGGAACAATCGACCTTCCGGAATCGGTATTCGGCGTGAAGAAAAACGACGCACTGTTGCGCCAGGTAGTTTTAGGTATTGAAGCAAACAGACGCCCTACGGTCGCGGATACAAAGGGCAGAGGTGAAGTACGCGGAGGAGGTAAAAAGCCATGGAAGCAGAAAGGCACCGGACGCGCCCGCCACGGTTCTATTCGTTCTCCGATTTGGAGAGGCGGAGGAACGACTCACGGTCCTACAAAAGACAAAATCTACTCGCAGAAAATCAACAAGAAAATGCGCGTAAAGGCTTTGGCAATTGTTCTTACTGACAAAGTCAAAGCAGGCCGTTTGATTTTCGTTGATTCATGGGGTCTTTCAGCTCCGAAAACAAAAGATGCTCGCGCAGCATTGACGGGACTTTCTAAAGTGAAAGGCTTTGCAGAACTCAAAGACCGCCGCAACAACGCAGCAATTCTTTTGACGGGCGACCGCGCCGATTCGGTCGTAAAAAGCTTCAAGAACATGGGCAACGTTATGGTTGAGGAAGCACGCAATGCAAACCCGGTAGACGTGATGAAGTACCGCTACGTTATCGTGTCGGAGCCTGAAATGAGTGTGAAAGCATTAACCGGCCGAATGGCAAAATAATATGGCTGAAAAACTTACATTCGCACACAGCCCGATTCACGCACTTCCGTCACTGGAGGATATGCATGCCGCTGCATGGGCAAAAGTATTCGGAGTAGAAAGAATTAATCCTCCTGTTACAAACACGCTACAGGATCAAAAAAAGAAAAATTAATATGGCACTTTTCGGCTCAAAAAAGAATACGCCTGCAAAGAAAACCGCTTCTAAGAAAGAAGCAGCGGTAGCATCTGTTGCGGAAGCGCAAGTAAAAAACGCTTCGGTTGTGTTTGATGCAAAAGACGTGTTGATGCGTCCGCGCATTACGGAAAAAGCGGCGAACATGACCGCGGAAGGCATTTACACGTTCGACGTTCGCATGAACGCAACAAAAAAAGATGTTGCAACTGCGGTCAAAAAACTCTATAAAGTAACGCCGAGGAAGATTACCGTCGTAAATACGCCCGCAAAACGCGTTCCTTTGAAGCGAAAACGCGGTTTTGGTAAAACTACAGCTTCGAGAAAGGCGCTGGTATTTTTGAAGAAAGGCGACCAGATTCAATTCTCGTAAAATAAACTTATGTCGATTAGAAACTACAAAGCAAGAACCAAAAGTACCCGCCACATGAGCGTGGTTAATTACCGCGAGTTTTTGACGACCAACAAGCCGTTGAAGTCTTTGACGAAGGGCAAGAAAAGCCAGTCGGGAAGAAACTCTGCAGGCCGCATCACCACGCGCCATCAGGGAGGCGGACACAAGCAAACGCAGCGCATTGTCGATTTCCTTTTCAATAAGAAAAACATTCAGGGACGCGTTGAGCACATTGAATACGACCCGTTTCGTTCCGGCTTTATTGCACGTGTGGTGTATCTGGACGGCGAACGCCGCTACATTTTGGCTCCGAAGTCTTTGGTTGTCGGAAGCAAAGTGGTTACGTCTGAAACTGCACCGATTGAACCGGGCAACCGCCTTCCGTTGAAGAATATTCCCGTCGGTACGTTCATCTACAACATTGAGCTTCACGCAAACGGCGGAGCGAAAATGGGCCGTTCGGCGGGCAATTTCGCGGAACTGGTGGCCTTGGACGGCGGATACGCGCAAATAAAGCTTCCTTCAACTGAAATCCGCAAAGTCGTTGATACCGCATGGGCTTCCGTTGGCGAAGTTTCAAACTCATCGCATCACTTGGTTACGATTGGTAAAGCAGGCCGTTCGCGCAGAATGGGTATTCGCCCGACTGTCCGCGGTACTGCCATGAACCCGGTTGACCATCCGCACGGAGGAGGTGAAGGACGCCAGGGTCGCGGTCACAGACGCCAGCGCTCAATGTGGGGCAAGCCGACAGGCAAGGGTCAGAAATCACGCACGCCGAAGAAATACTCAAATCCGTTTATTGTTACCCGCCGAAAGGTCGGCAAAAAACGAAAAGGTTCCTAAATTTCAAAAAATGCCCCAAACGGGGCATTTTTTATTGCAAAGGAATTCCTTCAAGCT
>CAZPUX010000081.1:0-3671 GCA_964589865.1 uncultured Candidatus Saccharibacteria bacterium
TCCGAAGGATGCGATACTCGCAGAAAAAGACCCGGGAAAGCAGGCGCTCTTGCGCAAGCAGTCGGTCATTTCCGATTTTTATCTCGGCAGCGTGCATGCGATGAGTGAAGACGGAGAAATAGTCATTGCGTCTATGTCCGGAAGCCAGCTGCCGCACATTGTGTTTACCTCATCAAATATTATTTTTGTCGTCAGCACGCAGAAAATTATGCCGACCTTAGGGGATGCGATGAAACGCCTTGAGGAACATGTCGTGCCCTTGGAAGATGCGCGGATGAAAAGCCTCGGCTACGGGGGCACGTTCCAATCAAAAACACTTATCTTCAGGGGGGAAAATCCGATGTTAGGCAGAAAATTTAATGTGATTTTCGTGCAGGAGGCGCTCGGTTTTTAAGCAAAACCCGAGTTCCAGCATGGGCCGTTCTGTGCGAGAATGGCTTTTGTGCAAAGAATTGAGTATCCGAAAGTCACCGTCTTAGACATTCTTCGTGCCATGTGGTCGGGCATTACCCCGCAAAGGTGGCTTTTTTTCGTGGGAATTTCCGCGTTCCTTATCGACCAGACGATTCGTGCTGCTGCAGTGCCGCTCTACTACAAACAGCTGTTTGACACCTTAACGTCGCCTGGCGAGAACATTCAAAGCCTGGTGCCTGCACTTTTAGGCATTGTGTTAACGATTGCGGGATTTAACCTTGCGCGTTTGATTCTCCGGCGCGTCGGCGATTTCAGCGTATCCACGCTTGAAGCGCAGACTATGGCGCGTTTACGGCAGCGGGCGTTTGATTACCTCATTCATCACTCGCACGGCTTTTTCGGCAACAACTTTACCGGAAGCCTGGTCCAGCGCATATCGCGGTTTGCGCGCGGCTTGGAGCGGCTCATAGATACCATTGCGTTTAATCTGATACCGCTTTTCGTCACGATTGTTTCGGCAATCATCGTTACATGGAATACCGAAAAAACGCTCTCCTACATTATTATTATCTGGGTCTCAATATTCTTAGTGTGCAATCTGGTGTTTTCTCTTTGGAGACTAAAATACAACATACAATCCGCGGAAGCGGATTCAAAAACGACCGGGACTCTCGCCGATATTATTGCGAACCACACGGAAGTGTCGTTGTTTGCGGCGTTTCCGTTTGAATCAAAAAACGTAAAAACCGTCACGCGTGCGCAGGCAAAAATAACGCAATTCACCTGGAACTTGGGAAATGCATTCGACGGAGTGCAGGCGTCTCTGATTTTTATCGCGGAATTTCTGATTTTCTATTACGGCGTGAAGCTGTGGGGGCAGGGAATTGTAACGGTGGGAACGCTGGTGCTGGCGCAGGTGTACGTTATACAGCTTTCAAATCAATTATGGGATTTCGGCAGAATCGTGCGCACGCTCTACGAAGTGTTCGCGGATTCCAAGGAAATGGTTGAAATAATGGCGCTTCCGCATGAGGTCAAAGACATTCCGAATGCCCGCGCGCTTCAGGTTGAGAAAGGGCTTATTGAATTCAAAAACGTTACGTTCACCTTCGAACAGACCCGTACGGTCCTTGAGCACGTGAATCTGTCAATCAGCGGAGGGCAAAAGGTCGCCTTTGTAGGACCTTCAGGCGCCGGCAAGACTACGTTTGTACGCCTTCTTTTGCGCCTCTATGACGTTACGGGCGGGAACATTTTTATTGACGGTCAGAATATCCGCGAGGTCGCGCTCGAGGGTTTGCACAAAAACATCGCGATGGTTCCGCAGGATCCGATTCTGTTCCACCGCACGCTTCTGGAAAACATACGCTACGGCCGACCGACTGCAACGGATGCTGAAGTCAAAGAAGCGGCACGGCTTGCGCACTGTGATGAATTCATGAGTTCCTTCCCCGAAGGGTATGAGACGTACGTGGGCGAACGCGGGGTGAAATTATCCGGCGGCGAACGCCAGCGGGTTGCGATTGCGCGCGCAATACTAAAAAATGCGCCGATTCTGATACTTGATGAAGCAACGTCTTCCTTGGATTCCCGTTCCGAATTGTTGATTCAGGACGCTTTGGAAAACTTAATGCGCGGGAAAACCACGATTGTGATTGCGCACCGCCTTTCGACTATACGGAAAATGGATAGAATCATCGTCGTCGACAACGGTGCCGTGAGCGAGGACGGTTCGCACGACGAGCTTCTGAAGAACCCGAACAGTCTCTACCGGAAGCTGTGGGAATTGCAGGCAGGCGGATTTATGCTCGAAGCAGAAACAGCATGACAATTCTCGGTATCACCGGTACCAACGGCGCAGGCAAGGGAACCGTTGCGGATTATCTTAAAGCGAAAGGATTCGGCTATTATTCTGTTCGTGAATTCTTAACCGCAGAAATACAGAAGCGCGGACTTCCTGTGAACAGGGATTCAATGGTTGAAGTGGCAAATAACCTGCGGCAGCAGCATGGACCAAGCTACATACTGGACACGCTGTATTCGCTTGCGAAACAAGAAGGAAAGGACGCGGTCATTGAATCGATTCGAACGGTGGGCGAAGTGAAGGCATTGCGCGCAAACGGGATGCTTCTTTTGGCAGTGGACGCAGACCCGAATATCAGATATTCGCGCGTACAGTTTCGGCAATCGGAAACCGACCATGTGACGTTTGAAAAATTCATGGAAGACGAACTGAGAGAGTCGGAGGGCGATGACCCCGGCAGGCAGAATTTGCGCCACACAGTTGCGCTTGCGGACTTCAAGCTCAATAATGACGGAACACAGGAGGATTTATACGCACAGGTTGATTCCGTAATAGAAAAAATAAAAAGCTATGGTTGAACTTTTAAAACGCATGCGCTATCCGGGGCGATTCCTGGTTATAGGGCGCGACGGCGATTCGTACGTTGCGCTCTATGGCGCAACGGGGCGAAGCGCGTCGTCGTTGGCGCGCCGCTTTGTTGAAGAAGCGGATGCGGTCTATATGGGAGGAGTGGACGCAACGGTGAAAAAAGAGGGCAATCCTGAACTTTTGGAATATCCCGCGGTGCAGTTATTTGAAAACGGCGTGGTTGTGGCAAACGGCAGGCAGATAGAAAAAATTACCGAGCTCCAAAATCGCGACGCGCGGAAACAGCTTTCATACTTATTAAGCGAAGAAGCGTACGAGCCCGATGAATATCTGACTCCGCGGATTACCGGCTGCATCATAAACGGCAAAAACGGAGTTGACGGGGCGATTCATATTGTGCGTTCCGCTTCAGACGGTATTGACCACGCGTCATGGACGGTGCCGTTTGAGACAGGGAAAGGTTTGTATATTTCAACGTATATCGGCGAAGATGTGCGCCCGACGCCCTCTTTTCGAGGCGAACCTGTTTCCGTTGAGCTCAATTTCGGGAATGCCCTGAAGGCTGCAAAAGCCGTGTTTGATGCGCTGACGCCGCCCAAGGGAGAAATTGATTATCGCGTCGGAGTGATTGCGGTGTATCTGAAAGAGAATCAACGCCCGGAAATTGCTATAGTAAACAAAATAGCGTAAGGCTATTTTGTTTTCTGCCATCCTCGGCTCGGAAATGAAAAGGGCTTTTCATTTCCCTCGCTCTACGTCGGCAGTGAACCGGGCTGTTTTTTGCAGTATTGCGATTAAAGAGTAGAATCATACTTACACAATGACGCATAAAGAATTTGAAAACCTGGTAGCTGAGGCGTATGAG
>CAZPUX010000082.1:0-3659 GCA_964589865.1 uncultured Candidatus Saccharibacteria bacterium
GAACTGGAAGCCGTATGGGCAGAAACCGCGTTTCATACGTCGACTGAGGAACGGAATCTGCGCCTGACGTATCTGTACTCAGTCCACACTGCGGTTGTGAACAAAGATTTTGCGCTGATTCATGGAGAGCCGTTTAACAACAAGGAAGCGTTTGATGCGATAACACCGAGCGTGGTTTTGGGGAAAGACGGCACATATCTTGATGCGCAATACGGACACTACATACTCGGCGAGCTTGCGCTTGTTGCTACGGAAGGACTTATAAAAAAATATGGCGCTCGCACCAGTGTCGAAAAAATACTGCTCGGTATTCACAAAGATCCGACCAAGAACTTTTTTACGGAACTTGAAAAGGTACTGCCTTCAAAAGAAGTTGAGAATGTCCGGAGCTGGATGCTTGACGGAAAACTGATTCCGAAAGACTTGGTTTTTTCAGCGTATCCGAACTAGTCAGGCCTGAAAAAACTCATCCAACAGTATGTACCACCCCGAATACCACAAATCACCCGCCGGAGCGAAATTGAACTGGCTCCGTGCGAGCGTGTTGGGTGCAAATGACGGCATTGTTTCGATAGGCGGACTCTTGTTCGGAGTTGTCGGAGCAACGAGCGCAAACGCGGTGATACTGGCAACGGGAATTGCGGGAATTGTCGCGGGCGCGTTATCAATGGCGGTCGGCGAATATGTTTCAGTTTCAAGCTCGCGCGATACCGAACAGGCGCTTTTGAATAAAGAAAAATTCGAACTTGAAACCTACCCGCAGGAAGAGTTGAACGAGCTTATCGGCATCTACGAAAAGAAAGGGCTTTCAAAAGAAACGGCAACGGTTGTAGCAAAAGAACTGACCGCGCACGATGCATATGCCGCACACGTCGAAGCGGAATTAAAAATAGACCCCGAACATTTAACGAATCCTTGGGCGGCAGGAAGCGCTTCCGCACTCTCGTTTTTTGCCGGCGGAATAATTCCGGTTATTGCCATGCTCCTCCCTTCCCCAAGCTTCCGGGTTCCGATAGCGTTTTGTGCTATCGTCATTGCCTTGATTCTGACCGGTTTTTTAAGCGCGAAAGCGGGCGGAGCGGAACCGATGAAAGCGGTTTTAAGGAATCTATTCGGCGGGATTCTTGCAATGGGAATAACGTATGGAATCGGCTTGCTGGTCGGTTCATCCCTGCTGTAAATATCCTCAACACCGTTGTCCGGATATGTGCTACTGTGAACTGGCAAAGGAGCAAACACACGGTCGGGCTCTCTTACGCTAGTTACTACACGGTTCAAAATACATCATGCAAGGCACAGTAAAAAAGAAGATGGATAAAGGCTTCGGCTTCATTGCCGTTGCCGGACAGGCAAAAGACCTGTTCTTCCACAGCAACTCGCTCGTCGGAGTTTCCTTTATGGATCTCCAGGAGGGCGATGCGGTCACGTTCGAAATTGAGGAGTCGCCGAAAGGCCCGAACGCGGTCAACGTACAGCGCGCATAATTTTGCGTTTTAAAAAATCCCGCCCCTGATATTGGGGCGGGATTTTTTGTTGCCTGCTTTTTCTATTTCACAGTCACCACCCCTGCATACGGGTCGCCCGTCATGCTGTAATAGGACCATACGCCCGGCTGAGTGAATGAAATTTGATACGTTCCTCCTTTGGGTTCCGCTCTCGGGTCGGAAATTGCCGAATAAAATGTGCTTGAAGAATTCGCAGCGACTTGCGAACCTACCCGCATAGTGAGCGTTGTCTTGTTTACGAATCGCACTTCCTCCCCGTGCGTAATCGTAATGTTCTGCGGAACGAAGCCTTGGTTCGTGAAGTACACCGTCGTTACGTAAACGCCTTTTTCAAACGTACGCGCGCCCGCCCCGCTCGTAGTTAATGCCGGCGCCGATTGCGTTTTCGCGGGTGTATCTACCGCCGACGCGTCAGTGGTGGTTGCTATATCCGAAGCCGGTACAGCTTTGTTTGCGGGTGTTGATATTAAAAGCCAGACGAGACCGCCGATAACGGCAACTGAAATCACAATGGTCAAAATAAGTTTTGTATTCATGTAGTGTTATTTTTAAAATTGATATCCAAAAGGGTTCGGACCCCTTCATAGTATACAGACGAAGAACCACCCGGGAGGGTTATATGATGAACACTGTGCTTAGAACATTAGGTTTAGGCGCGGCGGGCCTCGCCATACTCGCAATCCTTATTGCCGCCGTATTTTTACTGCCCGGAAAACCGCCTCCTCCGTCGTCTGAACAGGCAAAATCCGCGGGAGACGCCAATATCCTTTTCGTCGGCGACATGTTTTTTGACCGCTACATACGGCAAATTTCAAGTACGGTCGGCGGCGATTTCATCTTTTCTTGCATATATCCGTTTCTTGCCGAGTCCGATTACGTTGTGGGCAACCTTGAAGGGCCGATTACTGAACACGATTCGGTGTCGCTGGGTACCAAGCCCAATGACGACGGACATTTTCAATTTACTTTTCCTCAGGGTACCGCCGACCTTTTGAAACAAAATAATATCGGAGCGGTAAACATAGGCAACAATCACATCTACAATTTCGGGAAAAGCGGGATTATTTCTACGAAAGAATATTTGGATACATCCGGCATCGGATATTTCGGCGGAATCAAAGGCGACGAACCGGTATTCCACAAAACACTCGCCGGTGTTCCCTTCTCATTTGTCGGATACAACCAGTTCGGCGGAAGCGAGCCAGCTGCCGTAGCAAAAATGATACGGGGCGAACGCGAAGAAGGGCGCTCCGTTATTGTGTTCGCGCACTGGGGCGAAGAATATTCCACATCAACCGCCGGCATCCGTGACATCGCGAAGCTCTTTTCTGAAAACGGCGCCCGGGCGATTATCGGCTCGCACCCGCATGTAGTTTTGCCGAGCGAGTACATCGGAAACACGCTCGTGTATTATTCTCTGGGCAATTTTATCTTCGACCAGTATTGGAACGCGGATGTATCCCGAGGGCTTACCGTGCTTCTTCATATATCTCCGGAATTGGATAAAAAGATATCGGTTACCGAGTATCCGGTTATTCTACAAACTGACGGCCGAACCTGCCTTGCGACCGCCATACCGCCGCCCAAAACCTCTGCCCCGTGATTTGGTATACTGTTTGAGTACTTAATTAACCTCTAATATTTTAAAATGGCTGAAGAAAATAAGGCTTCTGAAGACGGAATGCCTGATATGAAAGCAAAAATGCCCGAGAAAAATACGCTTATGGGCATTTTGGCGTACATCGGTCCGTTGGTTATCGTCTCCTATATTGTCGGCAAAGACGACCCGTCGGTGAAATTCCACATTAAGCAGGGGCTGGTGCTTTTGGTTATCGAAGTTATCGTCTGGTTTGTGGGCGGCCACTTGCCGTACTTCCTTTGGTTTATCGTCAGCATCGTGAACTTGGCGGTGTTGGTCTTGGCAATCCTCGGCATCATCAATGCAGCGCAGGGCAAAGAAAAAGACCTGCCGTTGGTTGGCCAGTTTGCAAAGTATTTTTCGTTCTAACTAAGCAAGTAAAAACCCGGCCTCTCGGAGAGGCCGGGTTTTTTAATGTGCCTGCATTACTGAAAAAGCCCCCCGACCGCTTGCCCAAGACTTAAAAGGACCGAGAGAACCTGAATAATCAGCTGCAAAAGGAGCTGGAAAATCTG
>CAZPUX010000083.1:0-3636 GCA_964589865.1 uncultured Candidatus Saccharibacteria bacterium
CCGGAACCTGCAGCAAGCTCGACGATAACGCGCTGCAAAACATCGATGAGAAACACGTCGCTTTTATCAAGTGACGCTGCAGTGATTCGTTCCAACCCTCCGCCGAAATCAACATTTGCTTTCGGCAATTTTGAAAATGTTCCGTCGGCGTTTTTGATGTACTCCATGAATACCGAATTGCCGATTTCCATGAAGCGACCACAATCACAGTTGGGGTGACATTCCTTTCCGAATTTTTCGTCATGCGGGGTGCCGAAATCATAAAAGACTTCAGAATCCGGTCCGCCAGGCTCCCCTGCCGGCATCTTGTCCGGTGTTCCTGAGCGGCTCCACCAGTTTTTCTTCGAGTCATACGCAAAAATGCGCGCACCCTGCATGCCAACCGTGTAACCGTTTTCTTCCGAACCGATTTCAACATCCTTTGCATCTACGCCTGAGCGCGCAAAAAGTTCTTGCCATAGAGCAACTGATTCCGAATCTTTCGGAATGTTCAATGACGGATCACCAAGGAAAACGGTGACGTAGAGTTTTTTCGGATCAAGCCCAACACGCTGGGTAAGAAATTCAAAAAACCACGGCAGCTGTTCCTTCTTAAAATAATCACCCAAAGACCAATTTCCGAGCATTTCAAAAAAGGTGGTGTGCCGGTTATCACCCACTTCTTCTATGTCGCCTGCGCGAAATGATTTCTGAGAATCCGCGATGCGGGTTCCTTGCGGATGCGGCTGGCCCAGCAGGTATGGAATCAGCGGCTGCATTCCTGATGAGGTAAACAAGGTCGTGGGGTCGTTTTCAGGAACCAAACGCGAAGACGGTATCACGACGTGTTTCTGTTCCCGGAAAAAATCCAGATATGCTTTGCGTATTTCGGAAACGGTCATGTTATTAGTTTAAAGTAGATTACCACTCTCGTCGATTGCTCCCGCCGCGGCTATTGCGTCGATGCGTAAATATTTTTCCGCAACCGTCTGCACCGTTTTCGCATCAATTTCATGGAGTTTTGATATATACGCATCCGCAGCCCCCGGGTTGCCGATTGAAAGCATGCCGGAGAAAATTTCATACAGGGCAGTTGCGTGATCGGAAAAAATAACGGCGCTTCTTCCTTCTATTTCTCCGATTTTTTCTTTGAGGCGCTCCGGAGTAATTCCTGTTTTCAAAAAGACGCCAAGTTCCTTCTGAAGCGCCCCAACGCCTTTATCGAACAAAGAATTGCCGAACGTTGCCCAAATGCCAAACAAAAGTCCCGCACCGTTCTCTTTTCCGCTTATTCGCGCGTACGTTCCGTACGTCAGTCCGTCTCGGTCGCGAACGGCCTGTATGAGATGGTCAGAAAATCCGCCTCCCAGTAAGTCAGTAGCGACTCGGAGTGCGGCGAAAGCAGGGTCCGAGGGTGTCATAGGCACCGCAGAACCCATGTACACATCAATTGATTCCTTCCCGGGGATTGAAACAAACAATTCTGATGTTTTTGCGGGTGATTCAACTATTGAAACGCTTCGTGCCGACGAACCATGCGTGGAATCCCAGTCTTTTGTATTTTGGGTCAGTATCTTTTCTAACGTTCCGCCTTCAATATCGCCCACCGCTGCAATAACAATGCGTCCTCGGTAATTTTCCGCAATAAAAGAAAGAACGTCTTCACGTTTCAAACGGCGCGTGCGTGTTTGTTCTTCTTTTGCGGACACAACGTACCCCGCGGAATCTTCTTTAAACAACAACCTGGAAAACGCGCGTCGTGCTGCGGAACGGGTTGACTCGCTCTCATGAAGAAGCTGCGCCGCTTCGCGTTCTACCACTTCTGCGACCGATGTCTCCGTTACAAGCGGCGAAGTTAACGCTTCAAACACAAGGGCGAGTCCCTCCTCGATTGCGTCACCGGTAGCCATAATCGAAAAATACGCATACCTGTCTTCTGCATAGAAATTTATCCTGATCCCCTTTTCTTCAAGGGTTGTTCTAAATGATTCTCTTCCATGAAACTTCGTCCCTTCGTCCAAAAGCGACGAAGATATGCCGGCAAGCGGTTCTTTTTTAGCTTGTGCGTGCCAGGAGCCGGCGTGAATCGCCCCTTTCAAAACCACAACACCACTTCCGACGCGCGGCAAAAGGCTTGCGGTAAATGCTTTTCCTTCAAAAGTAACCAAGTTTTCAGTTAATTTTTTCATGCTGCAAATAAGCGGCCCGTTGTTTTATTAGTGCGTGCAAAGTAGTTCACGGTAGCTTCGCGTACCTGCTCTTCTGTTACGGCATGCAAACGGCCGGTGAATTCAAATGCATCATGCCAGCTTCCTCTCGCTATTCCTTCGTTTAAGGACGATAAAATTCCTGAAACGGAACTCATCCCGTATGCATATTCAGCTTCCAAATACGTTTTTACGCGAGCCAATGCGGAATCCGCTATTCCTTCGGTTTGGATTTTTTCTATAATTCCAGAAATTGCACGTTCTACTTTTTCATGCGCGACATTTTCCGCAAGGGGTACATATATTTCAACAAGTGACGGGTCCCTGAAGCGCGGATACTCAATGCTTACATCAACCGCGAGCCCTGTGTCGACGAGTTCCCTATACAACAGGCTTGATTTTCCTGCTCCCAAAAGCGCGGCCAGAGCCGAGACGGCGTATGAATCGGGATGGAGGCCCGCCGGCGCTTTAAAGCACAGCATCACCGCATTCACGGTGCCTCTCCGGGTAAGTTCGAATTGCCGCTCTCCTTCCTGAGGAGGTTCAATCTCAAAAGGAGGTTCGATTATGTCTTTTTTACTTAGGACACCGAAGGTTTCTGCAACGTGCGAAAGCGCATCTTCTACGGAAATATCGCCGACAATAGAGAGCGTTGCGTTATTGGGCCAATAAAATGTATCGTAAAATTTCTTTAATTTCTCAACCGTAATTGCTTCGATATCCTCCTTAGTGCCGATTGTGGGAATCCGGTACGGGTGCAGCGTGAACGCCTCGTACCAGGCGAGTTTGCCCATACGGTGGTGCGGGTCGTTTTCCCCCGATTCGTACTCATTTCTGACCACTGTCATTTCCGAAGCTAAGTCTTCAGGACGAAGAAGAATATTGCGCATGCGGTCGGCTTCAATCGAGAGCGTGTCTTTAAATAATGAAGTCGGGGAAACCCAGTAGTAATTTGTTCTGTCACACCACGTGGTTGCATTGCCCTGAGAGCCTTTTTTCTCCAGTAGCTGCCACGTGCCGTTTCCTTTCTTGGGGTCGTATTTCGAGGAGCCCTTAAACATCACATGCTCCAAAATGTGCGTCGCACCGGTGTGCCCCGGCAGTTCATGTCGACTTCCGACGTGGTAGGTAATCATTGTTCCAATAACGGGGAGTTCCGATTTCGGCATTACCAAAACCTTGAGACCGTTTTTATCGTGCACATACGAAGAAACGCCATGTGCATCTTCGACATGGGAAAAGCCGAAAGCCGAATTCGTTTTCATTACCCGTGCATCATAGCAAACCCGCCTTACAGCCAATCAATCGGTTCCGCGCCCTTTTCTTTCAGGTATTCGTTTGCACGACTAAAGGGGCGAGAACCGAAGAAACCGCTGTATGCCGAAAAAGGCGACGGGTGTGGAGATTCGATTACCAAGTGTTTCGTACGGTCGATATGCGCTCCTTTTGC
>CAZPUX010000084.1:0-3606 GCA_964589865.1 uncultured Candidatus Saccharibacteria bacterium
TAATGACCGTCTTTTGCACTACTATTTTCGGAACGTAGCCTGCGCAATCAGGATCAGCGAGGTCAATGAGGGTGTCGCCGTCGTTATCAATGCCGTCGGAACATGATGCAAGCGTTGATTCGTTTGCTTCAGAAGTGCCGTTCGGGTTGTATGAATCAGTGTTTCCGGGAACAAGGTCGGTGTGGCAGCCCGGGTCAGCCGAGTCTACCAAGCCGTCGCCGTCGTCATCCGTTCCGTTTGAACAGACAGGAAGCGGGATGTCGTTGTTCGTGATGGTACAAGTTACCTGATCGCCAAGACCAATCGTAACCGTGTCGCCGTCAACTTGCGTGCCGCCGGTGCACACCCATGCTGAAGCAGCGTATCCTGAAGGACCATTTGATTCAGAAAGATCGTAGGTTCCAACCTGGAACGAGCCGTTTGAAGTAACACCGGTTGTTCCTGAAAGCGGAGTCGGACCTGATGCTGAAAGTGTCCATGCAGTAGCAGGAGTCGTGCCGTTGTTATCGTTGTCATCGATAACGACTTTATTCAAGGTCAACGTAGGAGCAATGTCGTTGTTCGTGATTGTGCAGTTTTTCGTATCGCCGAGTCCGAGCGTTATCGAACCGTTTCCTGCGCAATCGCCGCCGATAGTGCCCGCGTACCCGACTGAGTTTTCTTCGCCGACAGTGTAGCTGCCTGCGTTGACTGAGTTGGATGCGCCTGACGTTACCACCAAGCTTCCGATTTTAAGAATGAAATCAACAATCGCTTTCAAGCCGCCGTTGTCGTTCGTTACGATTTTCGTAACGCTCAAGAGCGGTGCGATGTCGTCGTTGGTGATAGTACAGTTTTTGGTCTGACCGTTTACTACGGTTACCGCGCCGCTTCCGTTACAATCGCCGGCAAACGTTGCCGCGTAACCGGAAGGTCCGCCTGTTTCGCTCAAAGAGTAGCTGCCACCTGCGAGTGTGTAATCGGTTCCTGTCTCGGAACCTGCCTGCGGAGAGCCCGCGACTTCGGCATTGGCACCGTTCTTAACGTGCAAAGAGAAATTGACTGCAACTGCAGAACCGCCGCTGTTCGTAACCACGTGTTTTACAACATGGAGAACGCCGGTAGTCGGCTGAACAAAGTCGTTCGTGATAGTACAGGTGTAGTTTTTACCTGCTACCAACGCAACACTCGCGCCTACAATGTTTGCATTGTCGGTGTCGTTGTGACAGACAAGGCTGGTTTGAGAGTAGCTCGCAAGCGTATCTTCGCTCACAACATAGGTACCCGGAAGAAGCTGAAGGTCAGTTCCTGCTTCAGCACCCGCAAACGGGGTGACGGCATCATTTCCTGAAAGCTTCGCGTGAAGAGTGAAAGCTGAAGCAAGTGCGGCACCGCTTGCAACGTGTTTTGCAACGGTGAGCACTCCCTTGGTCGAAGGCGGGATGCACTGATTGATTGTGGTTGAGTGGCTGTCCTGTCCGGTGTCTTGACTGTGAAAGACGACAACATACAGGTTTGTCCCCGCGCCAGTCGGCGTGTACGTGAGAGTCACGGGGCCGTATGAAGGAAGATTGTTTCCACCGGAGCCGAGAACAATAGGGGTGGACGTTGAGGTCCCGTTTCCAACCTCAATTGAATACGAGCCGCCGTTAGAACCGAGGTGGCCGTGGGCAATAATGGTGAGAGTACCGGCCTGGCAGTGAGCCGGAATCGACTGCCCGTTGATACTGTCAATTATGACAGTAGGCGGAGTACTGACTGCAAAAGCCGAAAGAGGGCCTACTGTTACAGCAAGCGCAATAACAGCAAAAAGGCCGGACGCTTTTTTCATCAGCGGGGCCAAAAACGAAACATGAGAAGTACTCATAAATTATTTAGAAAAATGTTCTTAATAAACACGTGTTAATAATTCTTCGCGCGAAGGAACGGGTGCGGGACGTGCCCGCGGTCTGCAGGTATCTATACAACCGAAATGCCAAAATAGCAATATTGACAAATAATCATTTTATGTTGTTTCATTTCCAGACTCCTTAAAAAAGACACCCCTTGGGTCGGATACCCTGTCCCGTAAAAAGAAACCCGATTTCTTGGCTTCCCTATCGGTCATGTCCTTTAGATTTTTAAAACCGACAGTCCGTAAAATGTATTCAAAAAATAAAATCTTCGAAACACAATAATCTCAATATTTCTGCAAGTCTCGCGTACCGGGAAAAAATAATTAAGCGCATCATGGTACTATCGTCAAAATGAACGATAAGTTCGCAAAACCGTACGACCCAAAATCAACCGAAGGCGAAATATACAAACGTTGGGAAGATTCGGGCTACTTCAATCCCGACAATTTGCCGGGAAAACGAACCGAGCCTTTTACGATTATCATGCCTCCCCCGAATGCGAACGGTTCGCTACATGCGGGACACGCGCTCTTTGTCACCATTGAAGACATCATGACCCGCTACGCGCGCATGAACGGAAAGCGCGCGTTGTGGGTGCCCGGCGCGGACCATGCAGGGTTTGAAACTCAGGTGGTGTATGAGAAAAAACTGGAAAAGGAAGGCCGTTCCCGATTTCAGATGACGCGGGAAGAGTTGTACAAAGAAATACTCGAATTTACGCTTGCCAACAAATCGCACATGGAAGGACAATTGCGCGCGCTTGGCGCTTCGTGCGATTGGTCGCGGGAATTGTTTACCCTCGACCCGAAAGTGGTTGCAACGGTGTACGCAACGTTTAAAAAACTTTCCGAAGACGGACTTTTGTACCGGGGCGCGCGCATTGTGAACTGGTGCCCGAAGCATCAGACTTCCCTTTCGAACCTGGAAACGGAATATGTTGAACGCACGGAGCCATACTGGTATCTAAAGTACGGACCGTTCGTTATTTCAACGTCCCGCCCCGAAACCAAGTTCGGCGATAAATACGTGGTGATGCACCCTGATGATAAACGGTATGCGAAATACAAACAGGGCGACACGTTTGAAGTTGAATGGATAAACGGCCCGATTACTGCAACCGTCATTAAAGATGAAGCAGTTGATATGGAGGCCGGCACGGGGGTTATGACCATTACGCCTTGGCACGATAAAACCGACTTCGAGATTGCGAAACGCCATAACCTCCCCTATGAACAGGTTATAGATGAACGCGGGAAGCTCTTGGCCATTGCCGGCGAATTTGCAGGGATGAAAATCCTCGAGGCCCGACCAAAGATTGTCGAGAAGCTCGCCTCAAAAGGGCTTCTTGATAAAACCGATGAGAAATACGTTCACTCGGTTCAGGTTTGCTACAAATGCAACTCCCTCATTGAACCGCAGGTTCGCGACCAGTGGTTTGTAAAAATGGAACCGTTGGCAGGACCTGCGGTGAAAGCGATTGAAAACGACGAGGTGCGGATTCTTACTGAACAGCATAAAAAAATTGCGCTTCATTGGCTCTCAAATATTGAAGACTGGAACATCTCGCGCCAGATTGCATGGGGCATTCCGATCCCTGCGTGGCAGAAAGACAATGAATGGAAAATAAGCGAAACGTCGCCAGGCGCAGGCTGGACACAAGACCCCGACACTTTTGACACCTGGTTTTCTTCAGGCCAATGGTCGTTCACCACGCTCGGGTATCCTGACAATC
>CAZPUX010000085.1:0-3543 GCA_964589865.1 uncultured Candidatus Saccharibacteria bacterium
GACGTATCGTCAAAAATCTCTTTTACTATCATTCTGTCGTCAGAGCCAAGATTCGTAAGCAACAGCACCGGCAGATGTTTACCCCAGTCGCCCTCAAGCCTTAGATTGTGAAGCATCGTCATCCCGTCCATTTTCGGCATCATCATATCCAGGAGAATAAGGTCAGGCTTCTCTGCATGGACTGCCGTAAGAGCCTGCTCGCCGTCTTTCGCCTCACATACACTAAAACCCTCCCTCGTGAATTTCTCAACAAGAGCTCGGCGAAGGGAAGTCTCGTCTTCAACAATTAAAATTTTCTGTTTCTGTACTAATTCGCCCGTCATGAATTATTTCTTTTTACGCGAGAGTGAGGCATAGATATCGGTGATAATGTCGCTCAATTTGTGTTCTGCCTTTACGTAATAGTCATCAACTCCCAATTTTGCGTATTTGTCCATCAATGCAGGGTCTGCGGTGTTGGAAATTACGAAGATGGGAATCTTACTCCAGTGTCCGCCGTTTGCCTTTAGTTTGAGAACGAAATCCAGACCGTTCTCGCTCCCCAAGAGGTTATGGTCAAGCCAGACTGCATCCACTCTCTCCAAATCCTCAAGATGATTCAGCGCCAGTTCAACGCTGCTCATTGAAATGCCGCCTGAAGCATTTTCCTCAAGTTCGGCGCTGAATGCGCGTTCAACACTTCTCGAGGTAATGACGCGGATGCCTTCCTTTTTAAGTTTTTCTTCTATAACTTTAAGAAGCGGCCGTTCGTCTTCGACAACAAGTATCGTTTTTATTTTGTTTGCTTTTTTCATACGTTAGTATCCGGTTGGGTTTTAGTTTTTTCCGGTAATTCGCCAAGCGGCAATTCGACGAAAAACGTAGTGCCTTTGTTTTCTTCAGATTCAAACCAGACTTTTCCGCCTAAGTTATCAATAACCGACTTCACGATATAGAGCCCCAGGCCCGTGCCCTCGGTGTTTTTTTCGCGCACATTGTCTGCGCGAAAGAGTTTGGTAAATATTTTCCCCTGCTGATCCTTGGGTATTCCATACCCGGAATCGGAAATCGTAAGCAGAAGAAGCTTATTCGCAGGCTCCAGAACGAGGGACAATTCTACGGTGCCTCCGTCGGGAGTGTATTTCACGCTGTTTGATAACAGATTTTGAACGACCATATTTAGAAGTTTGGGATCAGCCTGTATAAGAGGAAGGGGAGTTTGGAACTTAGTTGAGAGTATGATTTTCTTCCGGTCGATATGGAATTTCTGTTCCTCTATGACATTATTCAAAAGCCGGGTAACATCCGTAGGTTCCGGTTCAAAAACAAAGGTTCCGAGGTCCATACGGGAAACACTTAAGAGCGCGTTTACCAGCGAAACCATGCGTTGGTTGCCCTTATAGACCTCTTTCAAATACTCTTCCTGTTCCTCATTGAGTTTTCCCACGTCTCCCGCAAGAAGCATTTCCGTATACCAGTTGATGGTGGAAAGCGGGGTGCGCAACTGATGCGAGGCGAGGGACACGAACTCGGTTTTTGCCTGGTCGATTTCCCGCTCTTTTGTTATGTCTCTGAACGTCTTTACAACTCCGATGATTTTCCCTTCAAGAATAATAGGTGTCACGATGGTGCTGGCGGGGAAGTTGCTCCCGTCTTTGCGCATCAGATAAAAAGGATTCGTTAAATCCGCTACCACCACTTCTCCAGCCAAAACTTTATTTAAAACCATTTCGTTAAAGGGCACGCTGTTTCCCCGCGCATCTTTTTGCGGAATCAGCTTGGCTATGTAATTGCCCAGCACTTCTGCCGACTTCCAACCCAGTATCCGTTCAAATGCCTGGTTCACGTATGTAATTATTCCCGCCTTGTCCACCACGGCAAGTCCATCGCCGATGCTCGCGAGTATCGCTTCATCAAGGGCATTTTTTTTGAGAACGCTTTCGGCATCTTTTTTGTGGTCCTCGAGCACATTCAGAATCGCAGATTGAGAATCTTGAAGTTCTTTTTTGTGTTTCTGTTCCTGTTCGGTAAATATTTTTTCCGGCTCGGGTTTCATAGGTAAGTTACTTGAGAACTGAAATACTTTTGTACGCTTCGAATTCTTTTTTTAAATCAATCATCTTCAGCTCTCTTCCTACCATTGCATTGTTCAGGGATTCCAAATCTTTCACCCTGTCGGCAATTTCCCGCGTACGCTCGAGCACTTTGAGTTCGAGCTCGGTGGTATATTCCGCAAGTTTCCGTTCCAGTTCTTTTCTCACGGTAATGTCTTCCATGGCGAGAACAATCATGTGCGCCGTATCAATGTCGATTTGGCGCGCATTCAGAAGTATGGTTTTCTTTCCGATTTTCTGGAACGTGTGCTTCACTTCGTAATCTTTCACCACCTTTTTCATCGGCAGAATTTCCTCCAAGAGGCTTTTCAAAATCGGAATATTCCATTGCCCGTTTCCTAGCTCATAGAGAAAGACGTTCTCTGTTTGTTCAGGGGATACCTGAAAGTTCTGATAGAACGTCGGATTTGCCGAAACGACCCGCAAATCGGAATCGAGTATCAGAAACGACTCGCGGGCAACTTCAACCAGCGTTTTCATATAATGGAGAGCAAGCTCCTGAGACTCTTTTGAACCGCCTTTTTTCGCTTTACTTGAATTCATACGTACGAATGATTTTAAAAACAAACTCTTAATGTAAGTCATCTATCCCGTGTAAATCAGCGCCCGGGTTTGTGTTGCCGGAACTCAGCATCTATAAGCCGTGCGTACTCGCGCCTTATTACAGGCACACTTTCACTTCCCAAGCATTCAGCTGTTTGGGTTGTTCTGCGTGCCTGTATACGGCAGTTTGAGTTTGCGAGCCTAAGACGTAAGTGTACACGTGTATGTGTAATAAGTCCTGCATCAATGCGTCATGTTGTATGCAGAAAGAGACTGAGCTCAAAAGGAAGTCTTAATCTAATCTTAATCAACAAGGGAGGATACTAAATATTATTAATTAATAATTAATAAGGTCTCTATGGGAATCATTTTATGGATTATATTCGGCGCTCTCGTCGGATGGGTGGCGTCTATGCTCATGAAGACCAATGCAGAGCAAGGTCTTCTTTTGGATATTGTCGTCGGCATAGTCGGTGCAGTGGTCGGCGGTTGGCTCACGAGTATTATCGGAGCGTCCGGAGTGGAAGGCTTCAATCTGTATAGTTTCGTGGTTGCGGTATTGGGCGCATGCGCCTTTATTGCGGTACTGCGGGCATTCAGAAGAAATACATAACTGTAATTTACTGCATTCACACACGGCTTTAGTAGCGAAAGGTACGCATAGATAGGTCGCTCTATGCAATCGATTGCCTTTCAAAAAAACTTACTTCAAAATTAAAATTAAAATTTATGACAAAAACAATTTCAGCGCTTCAGCGCAACATCTTGATTCTCTCGGCAACATTTGCCGCGTCCCTTTTGGCAATCTTGCTTGTGGCACCGTTCCAGGCACATGCCGCGCTTTTGACGCAGCAGCTTGACTTGGGCGAATCAAATTCCGACGTAACGTCATTACAGACGTTCCTTG
>CAZPUX010000086.1:0-3491 GCA_964589865.1 uncultured Candidatus Saccharibacteria bacterium
GAGTTTCGTCATCTCGAACATCGTGACTTCCGCTTTTCCTCCAAACAGAGGCTTGAGCTTGTCGTCAGCCAAGATGTTTCTCTTATTCTTCGGGTTCTGAAGGTCGTGTTTTTTAATGTAAACCCAAATCTGCTTCACTACCTGACCGCGGGCCATCGGACCCTTGCCTACAACCGCTTCAAGTTCAGCGGAAAGGTTAAGAGGCTTCATTAAAGCCGGATTTGCTTTTCTTACCATATGAAATCAGTACTCTGTTATTATTTATTATTAAGTCAATATACAGTATACCCCCTAAAGGGCTTGTACACCCCTCAAGCGTGAATAGCCGAAAGGGGCTCTGATGGTTGATGCTTGCCCCTCGGAGCAATGGGACTGCGCACCACCTTTTGGGGTACTTGCCCCTCAAGGCGACTGGGACTGCGCTCGCATTAAGCTCGCTTGCTATACTGGCTGAATGATTCGGTTATTCAGTGAGCTCCGCGCCCTTCAGGAAGAGGGGAAGCTGCATAAAAGCCTTATTTTGAGGATTAGGATACTGTTCGGCATCTCGTTTCTCTTCATGTGTGCGGTCCTCTACAACGTGATTGTTCACGGTGCAAACCCCTGGATTGCGGTAGGGCTTGCGGTTATCGGCTTTGTAACCGGGATGTTCCTTTTCTCGCGCATGAACCCGGTTTTGTGGAATGAACAAGAGCGGGTGGTGCAGGCGGGGAGGATGGACATGGCGGGGTTCGGAATTCTTATCTTCTACGTTGCATTTGAATTCGGCTTCCGCACCCTCATCAATGATGTCTTTCCTGTTGAAGCAACTGCGTTCGTTTTGGCGGCGGTATTCGGAACTATCCTCGGCCGCGCGGTAGGAACCTTGGTTGAAATTCACCGCGTGTATCGCGCTACGCATCAAGGGGAAAAGCGGGGGCAATAATTTTTCATGGACGGCATTACAACGATTCTTTTGGATGTTGACGGCACGGTGCTTGATAGTTCTGAATTTATTTATCAGGCTGCGGAATACGCGTTTGCCCAAGGAGGGCACTCCTCGATTTCAAGGGAGAAAATTTCCGAAGGTATGGGGCTTTCGTTCGATGAGTTTTTTTATGCGATGCTCGGACGAAGAGATATAGATACTGCGCCCCTTCAGGCGGACTTTCGAATATTCCAATTTGAGCATTTTGACCTCGCTTCCGCATTTCCCGGCGCCGTCGATACTCTGTCGGCTCTTAAAGAGCGGAAGTATGCGCTTGCCGCGATAACGAACAGATGGCGCGCAACATTGATGCCGACGATGGATTCCTCGGGGCTGACCCCGCTTTTTGATGTCATCGTCGCGCCGGATGATACGCCCGAAGTGAAACCAAGTCCGGTGCATTTAGAAACCGCGCTTCGCGCACTCGGCACCGAGGTTTCGGAAGCGGTGATGGTGGGGGACACGGACATTGATATGCAGGCAGGCAGAGCGGCGGGAGTGAAAACGGTTCGCGCTTTGTATGGCCATCATTTCAATTCTGAAACTGAGACAAAAGCAGATTTCTATATCAAGGATGTGAAAGAGCTGTTGGATTTATTTCCGTAAAAAAACACCCCGGCCCGCATGCGGGCCGGGGTGTTTAAGAGCAATCAGGCGTTCGGTAAAATCCGGTACATGCCGGTACCGCACACCGAGCACACGCCCTTGAGTGCGCGCCGTGTTCCTCCGCCCTTACCGGGCATTTCTACCTCGACCGCATTATTCATAACGCGGTCTTTTGCTTTGCACTTTACGCAGTAGCCGGTGTGAACTTCCGCCATATGCACAATGTGTTAGCTAATATCTCTCATGTAAATTATATCCTTTCCTGTTGCTCCAAAGTTCCGCAGGGGGATAACCCGCGCATATGCCTGCAACCAAAACGATCCCGACGCTTAAAGTCGGGACCGTTTTGGTTACTCAAAGCCGCCCTTACTCCACGTGAACTTTTCAATCCACGTGCTTTCCGTATCTTCCCATTCGTTCGGGTCCCAGTCACCGGAGCGATTCCATGTCCAAGAATTAAGTATTTCCTCCCAATTTCTCAGGTCTCTGTTTTTACTTCTTCTTTCGCGTGTGTGGCGCATAACGTTTTTTAGTTCGAAGCAGACGCTTCCCGAATAATTTTCAGGCGCGGTCGGGGCAGGGATATCTGATTTCGAGTTTACCCTGCACCCGTGCCCCCATCGCCTTGCTTAAAATGATACGCGCGCGCAATGAATCCCGTATGAAGCTCAGCGGTAATTTACGCGGAGAAATCGATGTCTATTTCATCGGGCTTTTTATTTCCGCCTGCAGTATTCTTATCTCTATGCACGCCGCCTTTTTTTCGGCTGGGCAAGAAAATGGACACGGTCGTTCCGCGCCCGGGCCTGCTCCGTATTGAAATGGTGCCTCTATGCAATTTCACTAACTCGCTCACAATGGTGAGCCCTAAACCGGAAGAGCCGGTGGTGCGATTCCTTGATGCTTCAGCCCGGTAAAACGGTTCAAATATGCGATGGAGGTCTTTTTCTTCGATGCCGACCCCCGAGTCCCGAATAGAGAGCTCCACGGGGTCGTATTCGCTTTTGGAAATAATACTAATACGAATTTCTCCCGCTTCAGGGGTGTAATTGAGGGCATTTTTTACCAGATTCATCGTGAGCTGTTCAAGCGCCGTTGCGTTTCCCCAAACGTTTTGGAAGCGGCTTTTAACAACCGTCACCAGGTGGCGCTTGCGTTCTATAAGCGGAGTAAGCTTTTCGACAACGGTGTCCACTACATCGCCTAAGTTTACGTTTGAAAATTCAATGCGTTCGGGTCTGGTAAAGGCGGAGAGGGAGAGAAGGTTGTCGATGATATTCGATATGCGGTTTAACTCCTCAACGTTGCTTATGTGTATCTTTTTCGCATCAGGGTCAACGCCGTCGTCAAGAAGCGCAACTTCCGCATTCGTTTTAATAATCGAAAGCGGAGTGCGCAATTCATGCGCGATGTTGCCGATAAACTGCTTTTGATACTTCAGAATGTTTCGTGTCGGTATAAGCGCGAAGCGCGCCAGCGCATACCCGAAAATCGCCGTCGTCAGAATGATTGCCGCCACGATAGCCAAAAAGCTCCGCGCCTGAACGCTCTGCAGGCTCACAAGAATCTGATTCGCCCCGTCTATCGTTAACGGCATGCTGCCGTTTTGCACTGCTTCGACGATTTTCGCGACAAATGCGCTCGTCAGGTTTTGTTGGAGGTAGACGAACCCAAGCCATACCACCGCAAGAAGCACAAGAGAGAGAGCTATCTGAAGGGCAACAATTGCGATTTCGGTCCGAAAAAACTGGTCCCCGCGGATTTTATTCGCGTAACCGGTAACCGATGCCGCGAACCGTCTCGAGTATGCTCGTATCTCGTCCGCTATCGAGTTTCTGTCTGAGGTTTTTGACATGTACATCAACGACGTTACTGAACGATGCGTAATTAAAATCCCACAAATGCGAAAGCAGGTCCT
>CAZPUX010000087.1:0-3483 GCA_964589865.1 uncultured Candidatus Saccharibacteria bacterium
GGAGATTCAGAGACTTGGCTTCTTCTTCAAGAGACGCTAACAGCGGACCGCCACCGGCAATAAGGAGTTTCAAATCCGGAAACTGTTTTTTCAATTCCGGCATGAGCGCAATCAGTTCCGAAAATCCTTTCCAGGAAACCAAGCGTCCGACTGAAATAATCAGTTTGCCCTGAAAACGAAGCAGCCCCCGCAAAACCATTTTGTTGCCGGTATCATCGAGCTGCTCGACGCCGTTATATATAAGAACAACCTTTCTCGGCTCGGAAACCCAGGTCCGCACAATCCGTTCCATATATTTCGAAGGAACGATAAGAAAATCGGCGCTCTGAATTACGAATTTCTGCAACAGGCGGAGAAGAATAAGATACGGATGCCAGCTCAATGAAAAAATCGGAAACTCCTCCAACGGTTCCGTAACCTTAAATCGCGCTGTTCCCTGCTCCCATACATGGTCCCCCGGGACCCGCACAAGAAACTTTTTTCCCAAAAAAACATTTGCAAGCGCGGAAGGCAACCCTACCGACATCGTGTCCTGCGCATAAATAACGTCTGCATACGCCCCTTTCCGAATAACGTTAAAAAAGAAAACGATGTGCCTGATAACGGGCCAGTGTTTTCTCACATCGCGAAACGGCAGAACCGAAACCTGATGTCCGAACGACGGCAGTTTTTCCGCGAGAAACTTTGAATACGTTGCAGGACCTCCGATGTCCGGCGGATAAAGTCCTGTGGTTATAAGTATTCGCATGAGGCGTACGGTGCGAAACCTAACGGCTAAACATCCGTTTCAGCTTATCGTCAAAATCTGCCCTCCCTCCCCACTCAGGGGCATTCTGCACTTCAGGCTTGTACACTTTCGACGTTCCTATAATTGCTCCCTTTCCCAAAAATACGTTCACCGGATTCTCTACTATGCGCGGAGCGACGGGTACAGGTTTTTCCGACCCTTCCGCAGCTTCGCCTTTTCCGAAGAATTGTCTTTTGCGCGCAAACGAAAAGCCGAATTTAAAATGCTCCGTCTCTTCCACTGAACCGTCAGGGAGTTCGGCAAGAAGGCTGAATCTGTTCCGGCCGCCCGATGAATTCCAGTAGTAGGTCTCGTTGTATTTGGGATGAAAGTGGCTGCCCTGCCAGTGGTCCTGAAACGATTCGGTAATAACGTATGTTTCATTGGTTTCGGCCACCATAATGCGGTAGCGCGCTTCAAGCGGAATGTTTTTACTGCCTTTTTTCTGACCAAGAAGCTCCGCATTCATAACGATACCGAGCGACGCGAGGTCAGTGGGGTTCAAACGTTTGCCTTGGAAACCCAACGTGCGAATCGCATCCGGGTCAACGGCGAAAGAGTACGTGCCGGCAAACGGTCCGCGTTCCATCATAACGACGACTGTTTTTTCTTCTGCGTACGCACGAAGCCCGATTTTTTTCGGTATCAACACGGAATCAATTGCGCCGAGCGGGGTCAGAGGACCCGGTTCATTTACCGCCTTTTCAAAATTATTTTCCCTCTTCTGTTGCAGCCGTTCACTACCCATAAAATTTATTTTAACACGAAATTGAGTTAAATCAATTTCTACAGATCGCCGAGAGTACTTTCGCGCGCATCTCTTCCGCAATAAGATTCCAATCGTATTTCTCGCGCACCATCGCCGAAGCCGTCCTCACTACCGCGCGCACTTTCTCCGGATGTTGCATAATCATTTTCACCGCATCCGCAATCTGCTTTGGAGAATCTGTATCG
The DNA here is from genome assembly GCA_964589865.1 of uncultured Candidatus Saccharibacteria bacterium. Classification (GTDB taxonomy): domain Bacteria; phylum Patescibacteriota; class Minisyncoccia; order Phycocordibacterales; family Phycocordibacteraceae; genus Phycocordibacter. Next base: position 1,742 of record CAZPUX010000087.1, read on the forward strand.
ACCGCAAAGCCCGTAACGGGCCGTCCTGGATTTTTCTTTTCATCAAACAGAAAGTCAGCAATGCCTCCTTCTTGCGTTGCAATAACCGGGAGTCCCGCTGCCATCGCCTCGATAAATGAATTCCCCATCCCTTCGGAGCGCGACGGGCGCACGAAAATGTCGGAGGCTTTCAGATATTTGGGAATTTCCGACGGTTCAACATAGCCGAGGAAACTCACGCGCGATTCAAGCTTGAAATGTTTCACTTCACTGCGCAGTTTCTGCTCGTCCGGTCCGGTGCCGAGAACAAGAAACCGCACATTCTCCGGCAGATGCGGGAGCGCACGAATCACATCGTCAATCGCGTTTTTATGCACTAGACGCGACGTGGTCACCAAAAATACGTCGCCCATGTTTTTGCCCAAAGAATCCTTCACCTCATCAACGGCCGCCTGCGTAAACGCCTTCGTCGCATCCAAATCCGCACCGTTTGGAATCACCTGCACCTCGCCCGTAAACCCTGCCGTATGCGCCCATTTTGCAAGAAACGACGATATCGCCTGAATGACAGATGCCTTTCTGAATCCCGCCTTTAAAAGCGGGCTGAAAAGAGCGACATGCGGGCGATTAAACACGTGTTCAAACGGGTCCCCTTCCTGCAACGAGAGCGCGTACGGTACGCGCATACCCAGTCTTCGTGAAATGGTAATCGGGAAAAGCATGTAGGACATCATTGCCCACAAACCTTTGAATTTGTGAATGCGATGGAGGGACGCGGCTTTGAATGCTGCTATCGGAATAAACAGCGCCTTTGAAAAATAACTTGAGCCCCCGCCCACACGGTGCACATGCACGTTCCCGATTTTTTCTTCGCGCGGCGCATCATGTTCAAATTTCAGCGTCACCATATGAAATTCAAATTCCGCAGGATTCACCCTGTCGGTTATTTCTTTTATGGCAACTTCCGCTCCGCCCACGTGCTTCGGAAAATACGCAAGAGAAAAGATAAGAATTTTCTTTACAGATTTCTCAGTCTTTTCCTGCATCCGCCGAACCACATCGGCATATGCGTACCGAAGCGCATTCGCGAACGCGTCGCCCTCGCCAAGACTGGTCCGGGGCAAGCGGGCGCCTGAAGCCTGCATTGCCTCCTTTTCCTGAGTGCCGTGCGTACCGTACACCTGGTCGGCTTGAGACATCATTAAGGACAAAAGCCAGCGGTGCGTTATGGGCAAGTCGGCAAGAGAGTGGTCGGCCAAGGTAACCAAAAGCGGAACTTGTGCAAGCGTTTTAAGAAATATAGCGGCAAGCGTTGCGTAACTTGCCATTAACGACCACGTAAAGAGATACGTGTGCTCCTTCCGAAGCGAGAGCCCCTTCAGAGGTCCTAAGAAAGGAAGAAGAAATTTATCAAACGGCGTCCCGAAACCGACCTGATGAAGGCGAATATTGGGCGACGGCGATGTGCCGGGAGTTTTCGTAAATTTGGTGGTAACCACATCGAATGTGACTTCAGGCAAAGCGGAAGCAAGTTCCGCAAACGCTTCTTCAGCAAGTCCCGCTATCGGGTGCATCGTGGTCGAGAACACGAGAATTCTTTTTTCTCTGCTTTTCCCGCGGGCATTTTTTTCTTTGAACGCATCAATATATTCCGGAAGCGTGCGGCGCGTAGCCCAGCCGAGTGCGGCAATTTTTTTCGTATCAAGCATCGACGTTATACGGTTTCCGGGGCGTTCCGGAAACATAATGATGTCTTTGCCGAA
>CAZPUX010000088.1:0-3480 GCA_964589865.1 uncultured Candidatus Saccharibacteria bacterium
CCCGAACTCGCACGGCGCGGCGGCGGTGCCCGAAACGGATATTTTTGCGTTCTGCCCGTCAACGGTGTCGGTGCCTTCCGCATATGTAATTGAAACCGTGTCTGCAAAAACCAAGGAGCCAACGGGAGCGGTGGCAAGAATTTTATCGCGAAGCGACCGCTCCAAATCCGCTTTTAATCCTTCAATAGTTTGCGCGCGAACTGCCGGGTCAACAACGGCCTGTTCTCCGACAAACCCTCCGGAGAGCGCGGTTTTGGATTTTGCGAACATCAAATCATACTGCTTGGAGCCTTTGAGTCCGGGGATAGTGAAATCTTGAGGACCGGAATTGTATTTTTCCCCCGCTTCATCCGCATATATAACAACGTCAACTGTACCCGGCACTTTTACTCCGGCTTTCATGGTGTAACCCGGAATAACTATGGGTGTATGCGCTTTGTAAATCAATCCGTCTTTTGTCGCAAAGCGGGTATTGGTTATCAAACGTTCAGATTTCGTACTAAATGAGTTGTAAACCGTTATGGTTCCTGAAGCGTGATTTTCAACATGCTGGCTTCCGGTTGCCGGAACGGATTTTGATGCGGTATCTTCTGCGGTTACTTTCTGATACGGAAGCAATACGTTATCCGGGCTTGATTCAAATGTTGATTGTACTTCAGCCGTATAGCGGTTCGGTACTACAGAAATGTAGGCGCGATGAAAAAAGGTGCTCACCACGCCCAAAATGATTCCGACAACAATTAAAACCCCGGCAACTATAAGAAGCATCCCTGCCATTCCGCGGGGGCGATTCGGACGCATATCTAAAGGCTGAGGAGGCGTTGGCGGAGGAGGAACATTCGCAGGAGTTTGCGTCATCTGCGGTCGAATGGGTTTCGAGCGCGCAGGAGGAATAATATCCTGAATGCTTCGATGCGGAGGTTTCTCTTCTTGAGGAGGCATTACAGCGAGTATACCTTGAAGAGGGGTCATTCCCCGTCTTTTCCCCAGGAAACAGTTTTAAGAATCCGCAAGAACGTGGATGTCGGTTCGAAACAGTAATGATTCAAGCGAGAGAAACGCGTCGTACTGCGCGCCCTCACCCAAAGAAACCGCGCTGTGAAAGAAATCAGGAGTGATTAATACCGATTGCGAAGAAAAAGCGCCGTGCGTCCCTGTTACCATTTTCTGAAGCCACGGCAGCTCATCGCGGTCGGCAAAAAGAAACGTGGTTCTCGGAATCGCCACTTCCTTTACGGCAGCTTCAAGAATTTCCTGATACCCTTTGTTCCACATTTCAGACGCTTTTTGAAACTGCACATCCATCGCAGTGGTTTCGTCGTTTGATAATTCGTTTTTCCCGTACAAGGTCAATCGCGATGCGGCATCAGCCAAGCTTCCGGTTCCCGCTATCGTACGGATGAGAGAACGAGTGCCGACCGGAAACGTGCCGATGAACCGTAATCCGTCGTGATGCACCACTGCAACGTCCGTAATTTCTCCGCCGACATCGGCAATAACAAAATTATCTTCGTCCCGAAGCGCGCGCAATACCGCAAACGCGGCAAAGCCGAATGAATGAAACGAAATTTTCGGACGCGAAAACACTTTATGTACAGCTTCCTCGAGCGCGTGCACTAACGGCGGGTCGGCTTCGGATTCGTAGTGATTTATCTTAAGCGCAGTACCTGAAACGGGATGTTTTAAAGATGCCGGGTAGCCGTTTACGTATGCCTGACCGACTGTGGATTCAATCAGCCCGGCCTGTTTCGTTTTCTGCCCGCCTTCTTTCTGAACATAGTATTCCTTTACCCCGCGGCCGACGGTGTCCGTCGTAACCCGGACGGGTTTTGCGGATTTTGACGTAATGGTTCGAATTTTTGCGTTATACCAGGGTGCGGCAAGGACGATACGCACATGTTCGGGTGCAACCCCCTTGAGGGATTCCAGCGCTTTTGAAACCGCCTGAACCACCAGTGTTTGAATTCCAGCTTTTGCCTCTTCCGTTCCCGATGAAATCGGAATGCGCACGGTTTGGGTCAGAGTTACTTTCCCTTTTTGTCCGCCAATGATGCACGCTCCAACGGACCCGCTGCCGATATCTATAATGCACTCGCCTTTCTGCATGTACGTATTCTAACGTATTTAATAAGTTCTAGATACGAAAAGTTGCAATGCAAGTGTTTTTTGTTTACTATACGCGCCCATGAAAGCAGAGAACGAAACCCAAACGCAAGTAACTACAACGAAAGAAATTCTAAGGATAGCGAATGAAATCCGCGAACAGCGCGGCACCGGAGAGATACCTCGCCACCGATCGCTTGACTGGTTTGCTGTAGAAAGACAGCTAGAAGCGCCTCGATTGGGCGAGTACGGAACGCGTCAGACGGTGAAGTACGATGACTATTCTGCGGCAGCACTCATAAATTATTTTGTTGACCTTGAACGAAGACCCTATAAACCAAGGGGCCGCAGCTAGAGCAAGACACCTTTAATGCGCCGTATTCCCTGAGCAACTGCTTCTTCTTTTTGGATTTTAAATTTCTTTCCGCCTTCGCCTATCACTTTTGTGTTGGTTACGTGCGGACCTCCGCAGAACTCTATAGAGAAGGCCTCGGCGATTTTTGGATTTGATTCCGTCGCGTCTTTCGGTCCCACGCTATACACCGAAACCATTTCCGGATACTTCACTCCGAACTCGTGCTCAGCTCCCAGTTTTTCCGCTTCTTCTCTCGGCATATCAGTACGCGTTACCGGCAACTCTTCTGCGATTTTTTTGTTCACAATCTCCTCCACCTGTCTTTTTTCTTCATCAGTCATCTTGCCCGTATGGGCAAAATCGATGCGCAAACGCTCCGAAGTTATGTTTGACCCGCGCTGATGTACGCTCTTGCCCAAAACCTCCTGAAGTGCGCGCAAAAGAAGATGGTGCGTCGTGTGGTACTTAATTGTCTGCTCCTGATGGTCGGCAAGCCCGCCGGCAAATTTCTGGCTTGCTCCTGCACGCGAGAGATTCTGATGAACCTTCATTGCCGCAAGAAAACCTTCCTCATCAATAGAAATTCCTAATTCTTTTGCGTACTCTGCTGATAGCTCAAAAGGGAAACCGTATGTCGAGAAGAGCGTGAACGCTTCTTCTCCTGAAATTCCATCGCCTGCCTTCAACTTCTCAAACTCTTTGAGTCCTTGCTGTAATGTTTTACGGAATTGTTTCTCCTCATCCAGAATTCCGCTCAAAATGGCACTGTGCGAAGCGGAAAGTTCAGGATACTGGTCGCGGTAGGATGCGATAAGCGAGTCTATGATTCTCCCGACCGTTCCTTCTTTTACTTCTAATTTGTCCAAGTGCCGTACCGCCCGTCGAATTAAACGCCGAAGAACATAGCCTTGGTCAGTGTTTGAAGGCAAAACACCGTCGCCTAACATAAATACTGATGCGCGCAGGTGGTCAGCAACAACACGGAACGATGCCTGATACATCGGGTCGGAATAATGTTTGCC
>CAZPUX010000089.1:0-3451 GCA_964589865.1 uncultured Candidatus Saccharibacteria bacterium
GTATCTCGGCGACCAATTCGTGGCTTGCTCGCGCTGGAATTTTTTCCACGCATCTGTCGGGATGTCTGTTTTCATGCGCGTTTTGCGGTTGCGATGCCTAATTCGATAATCGGCATCAAGTCATTATAGGTCTGAATGCCTGCAAGTTCATTTTCTGAAAACCATCGTGCATCTTTAATCCCCTCGCATACCTTGCACTTCAGTTTTTCCAAAACGGGAACCGACGCAAGGAAATAACCGACGGTACGCGCAATTCTTCCGACCGAAGGCTCGTGCGCGATATATTCATGTTCGCCCAAGGGCGCTACAATCCCTGTTTCAATTCCCATTTCTTCTTTCATAGCGCGCTTTGCCGCGGAATCCGAAAGTTCGTTTTCTTTGCACTTGGTTTTCGGCAAGGTCCAGCGCCCGAAAACATCATGCACCAAAGCAACATGCACGACGCCGTCAACCACTGAAGACAAGACCACGCCCCCCAGTGCCTCGTGCGGCAACGGGGCGGTGCTCTTTGAAGCATCGGCCTTACCCGGCTCGCCTATTTCCCGATATACGGCACCCAATACGCCGTTCACGAATTTGCCGGAAGAGTCTCCGCCGAATGATTTGCCGAGTTCGATTGCTTCATTCAAAGCAACCTTCGGCGGAGTTGCATCGCGGTCGCCGAACAAGAGTTCATAAAGACCGATACGGAGCACATTGCGGTCAATCGGCGCAATTTTGTCCAGTGGCCACTGCGGTGCGGCCTTTTCAACGATTTTATCTATCTCATCGTGTTTGCCGATGACGCCTGCAAGCAAAGATTCGGCAAATGCGCGGTCAGTGTCTCCTTGCGAAAAATCAGTGAGGTTTCTCTCTAATATGGCTTTTGCATTTTCGACCGTGAACTTGCCCTGCAAATCGCTTTCAAAAAGCGCCTGAAGAACGACCGAACGGGATAAGTGACGGGATGCCATATTAAAGAACTTCTATATTCAGACTACCTAAAAAAAGAAAAAGCGCAACCTAGGATTGCGCTTTCTTTGCCTTTTCTTTTTTCACCGGTTTTTCAGCCTTTTCCTCGGTCTGTTTCTCCGAAGGACCGTCATTGTCCTGGCGCGCCTTTGCCGCCTTTTGCGCCCGTACCGAACGTTTTGAGGTTACGTCCATAACTGAGCGTCCGCGATAGGTAGAACCGTCTAAAAGCACCTTGTGGCGCGGGTGGACCGTGCCCTCTTTCGAGACGGACATGCGCATGTTTTTGAGCGCGTGATGGCTGCGGCGGTTTGCCGTATGCGCACGCGTGTGTCTCATTCGTACAACCATAGTTTTGAGAGAATAACAGAAAAGCCCCTGTTCGGCAAGGTCGGACGTGTCGCCGTCCGTTTTTATCGAATCGGCGGAAGTTGCTGTTCTGTAATCGTCGAACAGCGGAGCGTTGTTGCTTCTCCGTTCCCTGAATCGCCCTGCACCCTGCAGTCTTCTATGTCGCGCGGGGGCGCGACTCGGGTCGCTTGTGCACCGCTAAAAAATTCCGAATGTTGTCTTACAAAATAATACCCACCGACTGCGGTAAGAGCGAGTGCCGAAGCGGACCCTAAAGAAATAGCGATTCTTCGGAAAGAACGCCGAGCCTCATCTCTATCTAAACTATCTTCAAGCAAATCGGGCGAAAGTTCGCTCCTTTGACTCATACCTCCATTAAACGCCCTGGATGCGTTCTGTCAAACGAACTACCTGCGCATCGCTTCGGTATCCTTGAAATCCAAGTATTTCAAGGATACGCACTCCTCGGCTCGGGAATAGAAAAAGCGGAATTTTCTATTCCGCTCGCTCTACGTCGTTTGTGAACTCTTCTCGTTTACCGACGCATAGCGTCGGTAAACTCGGTCAACACGCTTTCAGTGGCTTCAGCCAGTGCTTTTACCAACTCCTCCTGCGCAAACTTTTGGCGGAAAAATCCCGCCACCACATTCAAATCCGGCTCTTCGCCCGGGGTCATTGCCTGCCCCAAGTTGGCAAGCTCTTTTTTATCATCATCAGACAATTTTTCTCCGAGCCGTACCAATAAATCCGCCGCAATTGCTTCCATCAAATTCTGCTCAACCTCTTTGCGCTCTTCTTCAGGCACGCGAAGTTCATCCAGCACTTCATCAACTCCCTGGTACAAGCCCACGACTTTCTGCGCCAAATCCGGATCAACCGGAACATCGGGAACTGATTGGTTCTGCTGGTCGTCGCTCATGCAGGAATAGTACTTGCTTCACGTGCGCTCGGCAATATGCGCGAAAGAAAGCTTTTCCGATGTACCGAGGAAGCTCCATATTCGCGCAGTGCCTGAATATGCGACGCAGTTCCGTACCCTTTGTGATTCACAAACCCATATTCCGGAAATTGCGGATGCAAAACCTCTTTCATATATCTATCGCGCTCCACTTTTGCAACAACCGACGCCAATGACATCACAGCAACTTTTGCACCTCCTCCGATAACCGTCTCCTGTTCATATTCTTTGGGTGCTTTGAGCCTGCCGTCCAAGTACACTTTTGCTTCCGCGGGTTTCAGCGAAAATTCCCGAAGCCCAACCCCGATTAACGAAGAAATACATTTCTCTATGCCGTCGGTATCGATAGAAGAACTCGGTGAAGAAAAAACGCCGAAACGCATCTGACCTTCCGTCATCAATACCTCGGCATGTTTCGCGCACGCTTCCCTCGCCTTTTCGGTCATCTGCTTTGAATCGTTTAGTTTGGAAAATACAGAAAAATCAAAAGAAGCAGGAACGACGGCAATGCCGATTGATACGGGTCCCGCCAACGGTCCCCTGCCTACTTCATCTATTCCGACTAGATACTTCACCCTCTAAGTCTAACGCCTTATTTTGCTCAGTCTCTTCTATAATCCGCGCCGTAATGGCCCGATTCCGCGCTACATCTTCTGCAATTTCTTTCGCAGTTCGGTTGGCGGCCGCGGCTTCACGGCGCGGACGGGCTCCAAGATGGCGTTCAATACGGGACATGGTGTGTCAAAACATAGCATGAAAGGCCGCGAAAACAACTTTTCAACTTTAAAGGTCGAAGGACTATAATGAGCGCAATGCTCCGCTTTTCGCATCTTTCCGCACACAGTCATTTCAGTCTTCTTGACGGCCTCCCTCAAATTGATGCCCTGGTTAAACAGGCTTCCTATTTGGGCATGCCCGCATTGGCCTTGACCGACCGCAACAATTTGTACGGCGCAATTGAATTTTATAAAGCCTGCGGTAAGGCGGGTATCAAACCGATTTTGGGCGTTGACTTGGATGTTGATATGGCAGGCGCGCAGAACCATATTATTTTTCTTGCGGAAAATGAAACCGGATACAAGCATCTTTTGAAACTGGTTTCCGCCGCACAGCTTGGCGGAAACGGAAATCCGCGTGCGACCGGAAAAATGGTTTCTGAATTCGGCGAGGGATTAATCGCGCTTATTCCCG
>CAZPUX010000090.1:0-3443 GCA_964589865.1 uncultured Candidatus Saccharibacteria bacterium
GCGTCGAGTGAGGCGTAGCGGGTCTTCAGCCACGTGCGAAAGCCCGCCAGCGCGGGAACCGGAGGTCCAGCTTTTTTGATTGCAGGCGCTCCAAAGCGCTGAGTGTCTGTCCCCATTTTTCAAACTCCGCCCTTTCTTCACGCAAACGTTTTATTGTGTTCGGGTCCCGCCCGAAACTGACAACAGTATTTTCTGATTCAGACATGTATTTCTTCCTCTATTTTCTGCTATTATTGGCTTCATGACAAATGGCAAAAAACGCCTTTTGACCGGTCTCCAGCCTTCAGGGGCTCTCCACATCGGCAACTATTTCGGGGCGTTAAAGCCGTTCGTTGACAGGCAAGGCGAGTTTGAAAGCTTCCTGATGATTGTCGACTACCACGCGCTCACTACCTTAAAGAAACCGAAGGAGCTCAAAGAAAACATATGGGGTGTTGCCTTGGATTATTTGGGCGCAGGCTTGGACCCGAAAGAATCCGTTATCTTCAGACAATCTGAAGTTTCTCAGCATACTGAATTAGCGTGGATTTTTGAATGTCTGGTGAGCGTGAAATTTTTGGAACTCGCACATTCTTACAAAGATAAAGTCGCTAAAGGATTGGAAGCGAACGCGGGCCTGTTTAATTACCCGATGCTTATGGCAGCAGATATTCTCCTTTACGACACCGATTTTGTGCCGGTAGGAAAGGATCAAGCACAGCATATTGAATACACGAGGGAAGCCGCATCGAAGTTTAATCACACATTTGGAGAAACGTTCAAAGACCCGAAAGGAATATTCATCGATGGCGTTGCAACGGTTCCTGGTACCGACGGCCAAAAAATGAGCAAAAGCTACGGCAACACGATACCGTTATTCGGTTCAAAAGACGAAATCGGAAAGGCAGTGATGAGTATTGTTACCGATTCTTCGGCTGAAAAGCCGGTGAACGTCTACGCGATACACCGGCTTTTGAAATCTGAGGAAGAGCTGGCACCGCTCTATGAATCTAAGAAAGGCAAGTATAAAGACCTGAAAGAAGCCTTGGTTGAAGATTTGGAAGCATTTATTGCCCCCATGCGCGAACGGCGGGCATCATATGAAGCCGACCCAAAGAAAGTATTGGCTATTCTTGCCGAAGGCACTGAGAAAGCGCGCGGATTGGCGGAAGCTAAAATGAAAGACGTCAGAAATAAAGTGGGGGTAACATTGTAAATATGAGAACACTGATTCGCGATTTGAAATCGCACGTTGATACAGAAGTAACGGTCATGGGCTGGGTGGATGTTGCGAGGCACCAGAGCAAAATGTCATTTATGAACCTGCGCGACCGAAGCGGAAAAATTCAGTGCGTCGTGTTGGCAGCGGATGAGGCGGTAAAGGAAATTCGCCCCGAGTGGGTGGTTGAAGCCGTTGGTACGGTGGTGAAGCGCCCTGAGAAAAACGTAAACGCAAATCAACAAAATGGCGATATCGAACTTTCCATAACAAAAATTAACGTCATCGCCCGTGCGGATACCCCCCCGTTTGATGTTTCGAGCGATACGTCGGGCATAGATGAAGAAGCGCGCCTCAAATACCGCTATCTGGATTTACGCTCTGAGAGAATGCAGAAAAATATCCGTACCCGCTCCGCATTCATTCAGCACATGCGGGAAGCGCTGTTTAAAGAAGATTTCGTCGAAATAGAAACGCCGATGCTTACGGAATCAACGCCGGAAGGTTCCCGCGACTTCGTGGTGCCATCGCGCCTGCATCCCGGCAAGTTTTACGCGCTTCCGCAATCGCCTCAGCAATACAAACAGCTCTTGATGGTGGGCGGATTTGAACGCTACTTCCAGATTGCACGCGCCATTCGCGACGAAGACTTGCGCGCTGACCGCGGATTTGAATTTACGCAAATCGACCTTGAAATGTCGTTCGTTTCTATGGAAGACGTCATGCAGACTGTTGAAGCTGCAACGATTCATGCTGTTGAAGCTTTGGGCAAAACAATAAAAGAAAAACCGTTTCCGCGAATCAGCTACAAAGCTGCAATGGAAAAATACGGAAGCGATAAATTCGATTTGCGCACGGATGAAGATAAGAAGAATGGCGTTCTGGCATTCGCGTGGGTAGTGAACTTTCCGTTCTTTGAAAAAACCGAAGAAGGCGGGTGGACCTTTACGCATAACCCGTTCTCGATTCCGATTCCTGAACATATAGAATGGCTTAAGGAAGGAAAAAACCTGGGAGAAATACTCACGACCCAATACGATTTGGTGTGCAACGGCTTTGAAACAGCGGGCGGTTCCATTCGCGCCCATGACCCGGAAATATTGAAAGCAACATACAAGGCGATGGGGAACACAGACGAGGAGACGGAAGAGAAAGTGGGACATATGCTTGAAGCGTTCAAATACGGAACTCCTCCGCACGGCGGAATTGCGTTCGGCGTTGAAAGAATGGCAATGACGTTAACGGGCGAGGACCAGCTCCGCGAAGTGCAGGCATTCCCTATGACGCGCCGCGGCCAGACCTCTGTTATGAAAGCGCCCAAAGAACTGACAAAAAAACAGCTTGACGAGCTTTCAATAGAAGTCAAAAAGAAACAATAGAGAATACTTCTCAAAAAGCTATTATAGAAAACCGCTCCAAGGGCGCTTGCCCGGTCTTAGTTTCTTAAAATAACTTTTTGCTTTGCAGAAAGACCTGGGGAAAATGCTGGTCTATAAATCTTCAATCTCAACCCAGGGAATAGTAACCGTTTCTCCTGTACCGGCTTTAACGGTAAGGTATTTTTCGCTTTGTATGTTTTCAATTACTCCGGGACCCGAAAACCCCTCCTGTGTTCCGTTCTTGCGAATCAGATTAACGCGGCTCCCGCTCTTAAGGTCGCGATTCTGCATTATCCCCATGACCCGGATATGGGCTTCAAACAAACTCTCACTCATGCGGGGAAGTATATAAAGAGAAACACCCTTATACAAGATTTTCAAAAAACGCTATAGTAGAGCGATGTCAAAGAAAAAAGTACGCCTCTCTTCTCACGTTAGACCGTCCAAATACGTTATTTCGATGAAGCCCGATTTGGATAATTTTACGTTCGAAGGTTCCGAAGAAATACACATTGCTGTGGGACGGGCGATGAAGACGTTGACTCTGCACTCGGCTGAAATCGAAATACTTTCAGTTAAATACCGCGTCGGTAAACAGGTGCTTGAAGGAACCATTAGCTATCAAGACAAAGAAGAAACGGCAACGTTTACATTCCCCAAAAGCATTCCGAAAGGATACGGCGTTTTGGAAATCGAGTTCACTGGAATTCTGAACAACAAAATGAAAGGCTTTTACCGCAGCCGGTACAGCCACGAAGGAAAGGAATATCACATGGGCGTTACGCAATTTGAATCAACCGATGCCAGGCGTGCGTTCCCGTGTTTTGACGAACCTGCGCACAAGGCAATTTTTGAAGTTTCCTTGA
>CAZPUX010000091.1:0-3423 GCA_964589865.1 uncultured Candidatus Saccharibacteria bacterium
AATCTTTGCCGTATTTTTCAACCAGAGCCAAAATAGCGTGTTTGCGGACTCCGCCGTACGCCGCGCGCTTGATGCGTCGCTTGACAAAGAAGCTATCATAAGTACAGTGGTAAGCGGTTACGGCTCTCAAATCGACGGGCCCCTTCCTCCGGAATCAATCGGCCAGCACTCGCGCGCTGACGTATCTGCGGAAGACAGACTTGCGTCTGCGCGCGCGATTATCGAAAAGGCCGGTTGGACATTGGGAGACGACGGCGTGTACCAAAAAACCACGACCGTAAAGAAAAAGAAAACGTCGGTCCGTCTTGCATTTTCTCTCTCGACCTCAAACGCGCCTGAACTGAAACAGAGTGCGGAAGCAGTAGCGGAAAAATGGAAAGCATTCGGAGCCGATGTAACACTGAAGTTCTTTGAACAAAACGACCTCAACACGGAAGTCTTGAGACCGAGAAAATACGATGCGCTTCTCTTCGGCGAAGTGGTAGGACGCGAACCGGACCTGTTTGCGTTTTGGCACTCCTCGCAGAGAAACGACCCCGGGTTGAACATCGCCCTGTACGCGAACACCGCGGTTGATAAGGAGCTTGAAAAAGCCCGCACCGATTCCGACCCGGACGTTCGGAAAGCGCAGTCAAAGCTTGCGGCGAAAGCAATCGGCGATGAGGTTGCTGCAGTGTTCCTCTACGCTCCGCATTTCGTGTATCTTGCTCCCCCGGGCGTGTCGGGAATCAGCTTGGGCACGATTTCGGTTCCTTCGGACAGGTTCGACGCCGTTGAAAATTGGTATCTCTCGACCGAACGGATATGGCCCATTTTCACTATAGATATAAAAAGTTTATTTAAATAAAAAAAATAATTAAAAAAAATAATTCAGTATGAACACACCAGATAGAAGAAGCGCCCCGAGCGGCGGGAACAGGCGCTCTGCGCCAGGAGCAGGAAGCGGAAGCGGAAGCGGCGGAAGACGCTCGCATCCATTCTCTGCATCGTCCCGACCTGCCGGCGCAGGGGGCCGACGCCCGTTTAGAGGCGGAGGAGGAACTAGAGGAGGAGGCAGGAGCGGTGGCGGACGCGGAGGACCGCGCCATCACCGCGAACAGCCCCGCCAGATGAACCACCAGGTTCGCGAAGCAGGAACGGAATTGATTAAACTTCCTAAATTGGATAGCGACACCGTTCGCGTGATTCCTTTAGGCGGACTTGAGGAAGTCGGCAGAAACATGCTCGTGGTTGAATTACCCGAAGGCATTATCGTTGTTGACGCGGGATTCCAGTTCGTTTCGGAAGAAGCGGCACCGGGCATTGATTACGTCTTGCCGAACGTCCGTTACCTTGAAGAAAACAAAGACCGCATCTTGGGTCTTTTCATCACGCACGGACACTTAGACCACATCGGCGGCATTCCGTTTTTAATGGAACGCATGGGCAATCCCCCGCTGTACACGCAATACCTGACCTCGTTGATGATATTGAAGCGCCAGGAAGAATTTGCCCACCTGCCGAAATTAAACATGAAAGTTATTGAAACCGGCGGGAAGGTTATGGTGGGTCTGCCGAACGGCGGAGCGCAAGTCACGGTGAAAAGTTTCCAGGTCACTCATTCAATCCCGGATTCAATGGGTATCTCAATCGCCACCAAGCACGGCAATATCGTGATTTCGGGCGACTTGAAGCTCGAACACGTGGAAACGGTCGCGACCGAGAGAGAGCAGAAAACATGGGGTGCATTAGGCCAAGATAAAAACATTCTTTTTATCGCGGATTCTACAAACGCAGAAAAAGACGGATTCTCAATTCCTGAATCCAGAGTCTACGAAACCATTGAAGACATCATCAAAAACGTCAAAGGCCGTTTGATTATCGGCACCTTTGCGTCGCAGTTCGAGCGAATGATTCATATAATTCAATCAGCCGAGAAATACGGAAAGAAAATCGTTCCTGAGGGGCGCTCAATCAAAACGAACCTTGAAATTGCGGAACGCGCGAATATCTTTACGCCGAAACCCGGTACGGTTATCCAAGGACAAGACATTGGCGATTATCCGGCAGACAAAATCGTCGTCATCGCAACGGGAGCGCAAGGCGAAGAGTCTGCAGCTCTGATGCGTATCGCTACAAAGAAACACAAGTTCATCACCTTTAACGAACGCGACACGATTGTGCTCTCTTCGTCCGTGATTCCGGGCAATGAGGTATCGGTGCAGAAACTGAAAGACAATCTTCTGCGCTACGGACTTCATTTGATGCACTACCGCTCATCCGATGTGCACTCAACCGGACACGGCAACACGGGAGAATTGGTCTGGATGCGAAAGCAAGTACATCCGAACTTCTTTATGCCGGGCTATGGCTATCATTCAATGCTCCGCTATCACGCGGATGCTCAGATTGCCGCCGGATTCCCGAAAGAAAACGTGATTATTGCGGACAACGGCATGGTCATTGAAATCAAAAACGGAAAAGAGTTAATGATTCGAAAAGAAAAACTTCCGTCAAATCCTTTGATGGTGGACGGATTCTCAATCGGCGACATGCAGGAAGTGGTGATTCGCGACCGACAGGCGCTGGCTTCCGACGGCATGTTTGTGATTATCGCGACCGTAAACCTGCGGACCGGAACATTGAAGAAGTCGCCGGATATTATTTCCCGCGGATTCATTTATCTTCGCGAATCGCAGAACCTTCTCTCTGAAGCGCGATTGCTGGTGAAGAAAAACGTTGAAGATTTGGCTGCGGGTATGAACCCGATTGACCTTGAGTACATAAAGACGAACCTTACGGATTCCGTCGAGCGCTACCTCTTCCAGAAAACCAACAAGCGCCCCATGGTTATTCCCGTTCTTATCGGGGTCTAGCACCTTACTCTTTACACGTAGTAAAAGGCCTGCACGCAAAGACTAAGACTAGGGCAAGCGCCCCGGAGCGGTTTTTCGTGCGGGCCTTTTGCGGAGGAGCCTTTTTGATACACTGTGCATCCCATGCACCTGAATGAAAAAATCCCTTCTTTTGAGGGGGGTCCCCACCAGTGCCTTGAAAAGGTGCATTATTACAACGCGCGGCATCACCATAATAAATGGGCCGCTCGAGAAGTAACGCGCATTGACGATGCGGCAAAATATTTCTGCATGTGGTGTTTCTTAGGAGAAAGAAAAAAACTCGTTACAGAAACGGGAACGCTTCGTACAGGGATAAAGGTAAGAGCACTTCTGCCACGGCGGTAAACACCCCGCCCATACCGTATACTTTATTGATGCCTATTTTCAGAAGAGGCGGTGTTTTGGCGCTTCGCACGGCAAACTTTCTTGCGCAGTACCACCACGTCCTAATTATTTTCATAGTCTCGACGTTTCTTGCGCGGTTTTTCGGCGCAGAAAATGTGGGCTGGGTTGTTGCGGGTTCGTCCTTGCTGGTGGCGTTCGGCAT
>CAZPUX010000092.1:0-3385 GCA_964589865.1 uncultured Candidatus Saccharibacteria bacterium
AAAGACCTATATAGGACTTGTGGGACAGGAAGTGAACTTTAATCCGTTCGAGAAACCGCTTGATATTGTCGTCAACCAGGGCGGATACTACGGCATCCCGCGGGAGGTGGCGATTCCGCGCGCCCACAAACTGCTTGAGGATTTGGGCCTCGGAGAAAAAAAGAACATGAATTCAATGACCTTATCCGGCGGTATGAAGAGGAGGCTTATGATTGCGCGCGCCTTGATTCATGAACCGAAGTTTTTGGTGCTGGATGAGCCGACGGCGGGAGTGGACGTTGAACTTCGCCACTCAATGTGGGAGTACCTTACAAAACTCACCAAAAGCGGAGTCACCATTCTTTTGACAACCCACTACCTCGAAGAAGCCGAGCGTCTAGCGAAACACGTTGCAATAATCAACAAAGGCCAGATTGTTCTCATGGACACCATGGAAAATGTCCTCGCGAGCCACGATCCCTCAAAACACACAGGGGCATACGCAGGCGGCAAACTTGAAGAGATATTCCTTGCCTTAACGCGCGAAGAAAAATAAATATGACACTACAACAAATGTGGATTAGTTTCTATACGATAGTCAGGAAGGACGTGATTCGCATGTTCCGTATCTGGTCGCAGACCTTCCTGCCGTCCGTGGTTACCTCGGTACTGTATTTCGTGGTCTTCGGTTCTATCATCGGACAAAAGATTCAGAGCTTTAACGGCTTTTCGTACATCCACTTCATCATTCCCGGGCTTGTGATGCTCGCGGTTGTGATGAATTCGTTTTCAAACGTCGCGTTCACGTTTTTCAGCGGAAAATTCTTTTCAAGAAACATAGATGAGATTCTGGTGTCGCCTACTCCGCCCTGGCTTATGATTGCCGGCTACGTGGCGGGCGGAATGGTGCGCGGCATTCTTATAGGACTCATTGTGATTGCAACCTCGGTTATTTTTGCTGTCCCGCCGGTAACGCACCTGTGGGCGATTCTGCTGTTTTTGGTGCTTTCTTCCCTTATCTTTTCTTTGGCCGGGCTTATCAACGGCATTTATGCGAAAAGCTTCGATTCGATATCAATCGTGCCGACATTCGTTTTAACGCCACTGGTGTATTTGGGCGGAGTGTTTTATTCCGTCTCTGCCCTCCCCGACTGGTGGAAGGCGCTGACGTTCCTCAATCCTATTTTCTATCTTATTAACGGCTTCCGTTTCGGTTTCTTAGGAATTGCGGACGTATCTATTTTCGCCTCTATCGGCGTGCTCCTTGCCCTTGCGGCGGTGCTGGTTGCAGTCAATTTGTACCTGATAAAAAAAGGTCTCGGTCTTCGTCAATAGGATGACGCTCGTTCTCAGAAAAAAGAGAGCACTCCAGGCCGCTAGGCCGAGTCTCACTCTCTTTTTTCTGAAAGCTCGCTTTTAAGTAAAAACATCTTAGAAACCATGGGACACTTATTTGACCTTACAACATTAATAGTTACTATCGGGTATTTCGGAATAGCCGTCATTATTTTTGCGGAATCGGGTTTGTTTTTCGGATTTTTCTTACCGGGCGATTCTCTTTTGTTCACCGCCGGGTTCCTAGCCTCGCAAGGATACATTAATTTATGGCTTTTGATACCGCTCACGGTCACTGCCGCTATTGCCGGCGATTCAGTCGGATACTGGTTCGGGAAAAAAGTAGGTCCGATGATTTTTAAAAAATCAGATTCATTCTGGTTCTCGGGCGAGCGCGCAAAAGATGCGAAGCTGTTTTTTGAAAAACACGGTGCAAAGTCTCTGATACTTGCGCGCTTTATTCCCGCAGTTCGTACGTTTACGCCGATTGTTGCGGGGGTCGGAAACATGAACTACAAAACATTTGTCACCTATAATGTTATCGGCGGAGTACTGTGGGGCGGGTTGGTGCCCGTATTGGGATATGTGCTCGGGAGCACGATTCCGGGGATTGATAGGTACCTTTTGCCAATTATCGGCCTTATATTGGTCGTTTCTACCCTTCCCGTCCTGTTTGAGTGGCTGAAGCGAAGACAGAATAAAGGCTAACACAGGCATTGCGCGCGTCCCCCGTTCGTGCCATAATCCCGCATAGAGTAAGATTTTCACTTCTCCATCAATCCGCCCCCGGAAGGCGCATGTCAGGAAAGGCCAAGTCAAGCTCGCATTAATTAGTTTAGAGAAATATAAATGGCAAAGAAGCTATATTTCGGTGGACTCGCTTACGCGACAACCGATGATTCATTACAAGCAGCAGTAGCACAGTTCGGTACCGTTACATCCGCAAAGGTGATAATGGACCGCGAAACCGGCCGCTCACGCGGATTCGGATTCGTTGAAATGTCTACGGACGAAGAAGCTGATGCAGTTGTTGCAGGGCTTGACGGCAAAGAAGTTGACGGACGCGCAGTTCGCGTTTCTGAGGCTCGTCCTCAGGAAAGTAACGGCGGCGGAGGTCGCGGGGGTAACGGCGGCGGAGGTCGCGGTGGCTTCGGCGGCGGCAGCCGTGGAGGTTTTGGCGGCGGCAATGACCGACGCCAGTCTTGGTAACTTCTTAGGATTTACCTTTCAAAAACCCGCGCATTCCGAGCGCGGGTTTTTTTATTGCCCGCGTGGTACAGTTTTTTAATGAAAGAAAAGGTTCTGGCGATTATCCCCGCCCGTTTAGGCTCCTCCCGCCTTAAACGAAAAATGCTTGCGGATATCCACGGGAAACCCTTGGTGTGGCACACCTGGAATCAGGTTCGAAAAGCAAAACGCGTTACTCACGTCGTGGTGGCAACAGACTCAAAGGAAATCCGGGATGCGCTTCTCCCCTACGGCGCCGATATCATCCTGACGCCAAAAAATATAAAAACCGGCAGCGACCGCGTGGCGGAAGCCGCAAAGCGTTTCAAAAAATTCAAGCCGACCATCGTCTTGAACGTTCAGGGCGACGAGCCCATGATTCCTCCCCGGGCAATCGATATGTGCGTCGAGCTCTTAATAAAAAACCCAAAGGCGGTTATGTCGACGGTCGCCGCCCCCATAACCACAGGTCATGACCTTTTAAGCTCGAACGTCGTCAAGGTCGCGCTCAACACGAAAGGAGCTGCAATGTATTTTTCGCGTTCAATGATTCCCTATAAACGGGAAAAAACTTCCCAGAAAATATACAAGCATTTCGGCATCTACGGTTTCCGTCCTGCGTTCCTCGCAAAGTATGTCGCGCTTCCCCGCACATCTTTGGAAAAAACCGAAAGTTTGGAACAGTTGCGTGCGCTCGAGCACGGGCACCATATACACGTTGGTATAGGAAAATTCGAGCATATTGAGGTAAACACAAAAGAAGAACTCGACGCGGTTCGATATCTGCTCGGCATTAAGAAAAAGAGAAAGTGATATAATTCGGGTATGGCAAGAAATTCATCCG
>CAZPUX010000093.1:0-3368 GCA_964589865.1 uncultured Candidatus Saccharibacteria bacterium
CAGAAAAAGTTCCGCCCCGCGCCGCTTGTAGTACGTTCCCTGCGAACTGTCTCCGAATGCGCCTCCCAAACCCGCGCCTCGTTGTTGAAGGAGTATCGCCCCGATAAGAAGAATCGAGATGATAACCTGCGCGACCGGAAGGAGGTTTTGAACAAGTGCCATAGTGCCTTTCAAAAAAGGGTAACATCGTTTATCCACGGAAGCAACCGAACGCTCACCCTGCTCATTTTTGCGTACTGTACGATTTTGCTATGGTAGGAAACAAAAAAGGACCTTCGCATGAGCAGCAGACTCTGTACGACAGGATGACCCCGGACGAGTTGCTTGCCGAAGTCGCGAAGGAGCGCGCGAAGGAAAAAGATAAAAAAGGAAAGAGTAAAACGATAAAGTGGTTTTTCCGCCAGCGCGCTGGTCTTGCTGCGGCTCTTGAAAAGCGAAACCTGCTTGCGCAGGCATTCCCCGGGGAGGATATTAATCAGGTATACGAGTAGGTAAATAACGCTGATTTTGCAGGATTGATTTTCACTGCCTATTCCTTATACTTCTTATATATGTGGAAAGGCATAGCCGAAAGAGCGCTTCCGACATTAGTGCGCGAAACACGCCCTTTGCGCGCGGGCGTTGCAAAATTTCTTGGGGAGGACCCCGAAAGTCTTCGGAAAAAACTTGCAGAGGCCAATGACGGCGTTGTGCACCACACACGGGAAGTGGAACATCAAACAAGTAAGCTTGCGCGGCTCGGACCGCAAACCGACCTTAACTTCCGTGATGTCGCTCCGGTAAAATCCGACTTGCGCTGGCATGAGAATAGACTTGCGGAAGAAACACGGAAACGTAACAAGCTTGAACGCCGTTTGGGCGTGCCTGTCGTTCAGGTGGCCGCTGAGTAGCCATAATTTCTTGGCGCTGTACTCTGGGTGGAGTTTCGTCTATAATCTTCTAACTCAACGGAGAAACTCCGTGTGGATTAGCAGGGTAATTGAATAGCAGGTCATATGGCAAAAGCGAAAAAAAGTTCGAAAGTTTCAAAGTCTTTCGTAAAGTCCAATACTCCGATTCGTCCCACTGACGACAATGTCGTTGTAAAGCCTTTCTCGGCCGATGATTTGGCGGTCAAAACCGCATCCGGAATTATTATTCCCGATTCTGCAAAGGAAAAACCCGAACAGGGAACAGTTGTGGCGGTTGGCCCCGGAAAATGGGATGAATGCGGGGAACATAGGATTCCTGTTTCAGTATCCGTCGGCGATAGAGTTATTTTTTCAAAGTACGGCTACGAAGAAGTGAAAGTTGCGGGCGTTGAATACTACATTCTTTCCGCAGGCAATATAAAAGCAGTTATTAACGATTAGTCAGAAACGAACCTATGGCAAAAAAGATACTTTTTGAAGCAGATGCGCGAACCGCAATAAAGGCAGGCATTGATATCGCGGCACGCGCAGTGAAGGTAACGCTTGGTCCGCGGGGTAGAAACGTGATTCTTGATAAAGGCTACGGCGGTCCGCACATGACCAACGACGGCGTCACGATTGCAAAAGAAATTTCGCTCAAAAACAAGTTTGAAAACATGGGAGCGGAAATCGTGAAAGAAGTCGCCAATAAAACAAACGATTTAGCAGGTGATGGAACCACTACCTCGGTTGTTCTTTTCCAGGCATTGGTTGATGAAGGAATGAAACACACCGCTATGGGTTTGAATGCCATGGGCATCAGAACCGGAATGGAGCGCGCGGCTGAAGCGGCGATAAAAGCCCTCAAAGCAAGCGCAAAACCCGTTCAGGGCCACAAAGATATTCAGCAGATTGCAACGATTTCAGCGGAATCAGCGGAAATCGGAGAAACTATTGCCGATGTTATTAAAGAGGTAGGACAAAACGGCGTGGTGACTGTGGAAGAATCTCCCAGTTTCGGCGTCGACAAAGAAGTCGTTGAAGGATTGGAATTCGATAAAGGATACGTTTCGGCATACATGATTACGAACGCCGAAAGAATGGAAGCGGAATATAAAGACGTTCTTATATTGGTAACCGACAAGAAAGTCGCATCAATTCAGGAAGTCCTTCCTGCGCTCGAAGCGGTTGCAAAGTCAGGCAAAAAAGAATTGGTTATTATTGCGGATGATGTTGAAGGCGAGGCGCTGAATACATTTGTGCTCAATAAGCTTCGCGGTTCATTCAATGTGCTCGCGGTCAAAGCTCCGGGTTACGGCGATAGGAAGAAAGACATGCTCCAGGACATTGCGACGATTGTGGGGGCAACGGTTATTTCTGATGAGGTGGGCATTACGTTCGATAAGGTTGAACTTTCAATGTTTGGCCGGGCATCGAAAGTAATTGCGTCCAAGGATTCTACGAAAATCGTCGGCGGGAAAGGCAAGAAGTCGGAAATCGAAGCACGCGTAAAATCTTTGAAGGCGCAGTTTGAAGGCTCCGATTCGAAATTCGATAAAGAAAAACTTGAAGAGCGCATTGCAAAACTTGCAGGCGGAGTGGCGGTTATTCGCGTGGGCGCTGCAACGGAAACCGAAATGAAATATTTGAAAGATAAAATTGAAGATGCGGTGAATGCAACCAAGGCTGCGATTGCCGAAGGCGTAGTGCCCGGGGGCGGAACCGCGCTCGTTAAAGCGTCTCAAAAAATCGAGGCATCAGCTGATTGGAAAAAAATGAGCAAGGAAGAAGAAATCGGATACCGAATCGTTCTCTCCGCACTTCTGCGCCCGTTGAAGCAGATTGCAATCAATGCCGGAAAAGATTCAGGCGATGTGATTGTTGAACAGGTGAAGAAAGCAAGAGGAATGGCAGGGTACGACGCCGTGAAAGATGAAGTTGTTGCCGATATGATTGAAGCGGGAATTATCGACCCGGTCAAAGTAACGCGGGGAACCGTGCAGCACGCAGTTTCTGCCGCAGCGATTCTTTTGACGACTGAAGTTGCGATTGCGGATGAGCCTGAGGAAAAGGCTTCTGCGGGCGGTGCTCCGGGAATGGGCGGAATGGACTACTAAAATATGGCACACGAAGCAAAAACCGGATTAAGCAACACGAACAATAGGCGCTTTTGGTGGAATAATCTTGTGGTGAATAGCCTTTATCTGGACGTGAATTCATTTTCACCGGAACAGCAGCAGGCCGGAAGGGACCTTGTCGCTGCAATGATTGCTTCCGCTAGACGGACCGCACAGAAAATGCCCGTCACAAAAGGGTTATATTCTCAAGCAGATTTTGACCAGCAGGCTGCTCACCAGAATCCGTTCGTGTCTAAGTAGAGTTTTGTTTTGTTGACAAAAATTCACTCCCATATAAGAGTGTAAAAGTACTACTAAAGACATACTATGTCTGAAGCTAAAAAAACCGGTTTGAGCAATG
>CAZPUX010000094.1:0-3329 GCA_964589865.1 uncultured Candidatus Saccharibacteria bacterium
AAACCCCGGAGGTTGCTGCTTCTATTGCCGAAAACTTTGGTCCTGCAGTGGATGTTGCTTTCAGAGAAGGTCTTCTTGCTCAAATTGATTCTGAAGAACTTTCAAATGGTCCTTTAAGTTTGGAATTTGTTCAGGGACTCTTTTCGGGTGCTGTATTGGCTGAGCGACTCGTCACACAAATTTTTCAAAAGGATCCTCAAAGATGCTTGCAGCTGCTTGCTATTAGTATGGCGCAAGTCTACTCGGCCCGGGTTGAAGAGCAAGTAAGAAATTCCACCGGAGAAAAAGATGAAGGTCCGGGCAGGATTACGACTTAAAACTTAAGAATAACACTCATGCCAACAATTGAATCACTGAGCGCGATGCCGAACCCTGCGTTCTATCGCCGAAAAGACGGGCGAACGTTCTTAAAAATAAACGAGCGGTTTCACGTACAAGCAAAGGTAGGAAGGTACCGCGAAGAAGAAACACTTTCTTTATTGGGAGACGGTATAAGTGAAGAATTTAACCCCCAAGAAGAAGTCGAAATTATTGCGTGGAAATAGGTTTAGTGTAAGACCCGGTCCGTACATATATAAAAAGACCCCTATGCCCCGGGGGTCTTTTTCTATTTAAATGTGCTTGAAGCGCATCCGTCTAAGGCCAAGCTTGACCCTCCGAACTTTTTTACGGCACGGAGGGTACTTGACCAGCGCCCATTGTAACTTTTAAGAGTGAGGACTCTGTGAAGGCGTAAGGTAATCTAAAGATTCAAAGAAAAAACGATAGCAACTGGCACAAGCGCGAGCGCAATTTGAAGCCCTAATACAATCAACGCTTCACGAGGTTTAAGGTCGAGCCATTTGAATGCAAAAAACGCTATCGCTAACGGCTCGAGAACTAGCCAAATCTGAAAAAGGTGCGCACCGGTACCTTCATCCCCTACCGGCTCCGGAGCCATAACGCCTGCAAAATATAAACACATCACTCCCAATATTCCTGCCGAAAGTGCGAGTGGAATCCACGCGCTTGGTTTTTTAATGAGCGAAAGCATTACCTAACTATACCCGCGAGCAGGATCCAAGGTTCCGCAAGCCGGTGAATCTATTTATCTACGAGCTCGTCTAATTCTATTAGGATGTGGTTCATAACATCAATTTTTGATTGATTTCCAAACGTACTTAAAAGTGCTCTGCAAAAAACTGCAGCGCTGTCGCCCAACGCTCCAATTATCTCTGCTTGAACCTTTGGGGACTCACCCAAAATCGTCTCCTCAACGTCAGCTGGCAACTTCCAGGTCATTTCGCCTATTCGTCCTTTGAAACCTGCCTCAATACCCATATGGACGGACACTCTACTTCTTCCCTACTCCTTGCGCAAGTTAGGGAATCTAAAGTCTTATTTGTCTTTTGTTATCTCCTCCGCTCGGTTTTGTAACAAGTTGCCAGTCAGCGCCTACTCGTTGAAATGTATTCCTGCAATAAGGGCAAGATATTTCCAACGCTGTTGTATTTGGCACCTCATGACCACAAGGATAAGGAAGTTTGATTTTCTCAAGTCCTCTATTTTCTTGCACCATCCTTCTACCCTACTCCGTCCTTTTTACTTCTGCAACCTTTCCTTATTCCAACCTATTGCACCATTCGCGCCAGCCGTAAGTCTTATAGGACCTTTCGCGCGAATGGTAGAATGAGGCTGTATTCAAAACGCTCAGGGTAATTACTTGCGCAAGATACCGGAAGGAGTATCTTGGTTGCATGACTCGCTTTGACCAGCGTTTGGAAAAAGATTTTTCGGGCAAGGTATACGATGAAGGCGCTTTGGCCGCTGGCGAATTAGGACTTGTTTCTCTCAAGGCTTTGGTTAGTGAAATCGGCAAATGCACAAGCGAACTTGCGGCGGCAGGTCCGATAATGGAACTTGATTTGAAAGAAGCCTGCGAAGTAGCAGTTTTAGAAATGCATCTACAAAACTTGGAGGAAGAACTCGCTGGGCGAGACCCTAAAGAAGTCGCCCGCGAAACGCGCGGAATGCAATTCCGACAAAGATTTCAAAGCACCCCGGTTGCCGGAGAAGAAATGTTTCTCGAAAATTTTAAAGGCTAACTATATTTTTTATGAGCTGGAAATTTAACCCGAATCTGAAAGAATTTTTGGACAACAATCCGAAAATGTCGCTCATAGGTTTTACCTGGGCAACGTACTGGCGCTTAATGGTCATTGTTCTCGTTATCGAATTAGCCATCGTTCTGGCAATCGCCCTTCTCACTTTCCTGTTCTCTGGAATCTTTCACTAAGCAAAAACCTACCACGTGCGCAGATTAACGGGCAGTTGAAATGCCCCGCTTATATCGCGTTTTCCTTTGGCCGCGCGGACGGTGATATCAACGCCCGCTCCTTTTTGTATTTGTGCGCGCGCCAGTTCTTCGATTTCAGGCATAATTTTTTCCAAAAGGACTGCTTTCGCCTGCATCACCGCAGATTCAAATTCTGCTTCGCTCGGCGCCTGTTCTTTGCCGTTTCCGTTTTTTCCAACGAAAAAATCCTGCGGATTGCTTTTAAAATTCTGCGAAAATATGCGATGGGTTGAAACAATTTCTCCAGTCTTCGGATTTGCCAAAACGGTCAGATAGTCAATTCCTGTTTCGGGTTCGGCTTTCAAAAGTTCCGTGAGCCGCGCTGGAACCTCCTCTTCCTGAAGCCGTTTTGCATCTTCCGGCGTGTACGCGAACAGCATGCGCTCTTTTGCGCGGTAGCGGCCGATGTGTCTCCTGCCTCCTGCAGTGTATACACCCCCCTCAATAAGCACGGATTCCAAAGTACGCTTGGTGCTTGGGTCAACAAAAATAAAATGAAAAAACGAGGAAGTTTCGCCTTTCGCAAGACGCGCTTTTTGCGAATGCATGCGCTTTACCGCTTTTTCAAAAACGGCTCTGTCGTTAAAAACAAAATTTGAAATCGGGGATTCGCGCCACTTTCCCCGGTAGCCGATTATAGATTCATCGGCTGGTTTGCCGTCGCGCACTGCACGAAATGCCTCATTCCCGCCGTTTGTAAACATAAGCACCAGTACTATAGCCCACTCGCGCCCGGGGCGCTATATCAAAAAAGCCCCCATTCGGGGGCTTTGAATATTGTATTACAGGATACCCGTGTGGGTGTTCTCATGCCCGTCCGTTTCGACAGGTGCATGAAATTCTTGATTGCCTATCAAGCCCTTCTTGCTAAGCTCCTGTACGGCACGTGCCAAATAGAAGTCAGGAGTGCCATCGTGCTCTCCAAAAATGTGCGCATCTTTACCCCCTAACTCTTGAAAGCTCATATTTTGTTTTGTGTATTATTTATTATTTA
>CAZPUX010000095.1:0-3201 GCA_964589865.1 uncultured Candidatus Saccharibacteria bacterium
TTTGTAAAAAACAAAGTTTCAATCGCTAAAGACGCCGGTTTGTATTCGAAAATGATTTCCGTAATCCGCACATGCAGCGCATGCAGGCGCGCAGGAAATTCTCCTTTCGGAGGAACAAAACATTCCGAATGTAAAAGGTTTGTTCCTTCAAACACCGCAACGCCCACGCGGTCGTAACCCGGGTCAACCGCAATAATTCTATTCTGCATTGGTCGCAACATTTTCCGTGTCGTCATAATTTTCAAGCGCGTCGATTAGTGTTGCCAATTTTTCGGCGTCATCTTCTGCTACCGGAACCGTTGTCGTTGCTTCCCATGCGCCTTCCGGTTTTTTGGTAAATGCCCATGAGGCAGAACCTGGGGCTGCAAGTTCAAACCCAAGCTCTGAGACCAAGTGTTTCAATTCCTGATTCGTCCGGTTTCTGCTGTCGGTGAATGTATCGATAAGAATTGCAACTCCCGAAGGTCCGTACATTTCGTAGGTTACTTGCTCCAGCGTTTCGCCGCCCACGCCTGCACCCTTGGCAATCGCGCGTTCAATATTTTCTTTCGGCATATCAATTCCTCGCGCGCGGTCAATCATGGCGCGCAAGGTCGGGCTGTTCATGTTTCCTTTCACTGCGCGCGATTCAACCATCAGCAACCGCGCGTATTTTGAAAACTCGCGGCTTTTCTTTTTATCCGCTACGCCTTTCTTCTCTTTAATTTGTTTCCATTTAGAATGCCCCGCCATGAGTTACATCAATGAATTCTGGCGCGCGCCGCCGATATGTTCGCGTGCGCGCTTCGTTGCAACGCGTCCGCGCGGAGTGCGTTCGATAAAGTTTTCCTGAAGAAGGTATGGTTCGTACACGTCTTCAACAGTTTCTTCTTCCTCTGCCGCAGCTGCCGCCAAGGTTTTTACTCCCACCGGTCCGCCGTTGAATTTCGTAATGAGAGCCTCAAGAATTTTTCTATCCGATGGCGTGAGCCCCGCTTCATCAATGCCTATCATCGCGAGCGCCTTCTCGGCTATTGTTTTTGAAAGGGAAGTGCGCTCTAGCTGGGCCACGTCGCGCGAGCGCTTTAAAAGATAATTTGCCGTGCGCGGGGTTTTGCGGGAGCGTTTTGCAATTTCCGAAAGCGCCTCCTGCTCCGCCTCAATGCCGAGAATTTTTGCAGAACGGGCGAGGATTTTTTCTATTTCTTTCTGCGAATAAAAGTTTAACTGGAATACTCCGCCTGAAAAACGGGAACGAAGCGGAGCTGAAATCAAACCAATGCGGGTTGTAGCGCCGATTAGGGTAAATGGGGGAAGGGCAAGTTCGATTGTGCGCGCGGAAGGGCCTTTGCCGATAATAATATCGAGCTTACCCGCCTCCATTGCCGGGTACAGCACCTCTTCAACTGTTTTGTGCAACCGGTGTATCTCATCGATAAATAAAATGCTCCCGGCTTCGAGGTTGGTGAGTATCGCCGCCAAGTCCCCGACGCGCTCAATCACGGGGCCTGCCGTTGCGCGCATAGTGACGCCCAGTTCGTTTGCAACAAGGTGCGCGAGCGTTGTTTTGCCCAACCCCGGGGGGCCGTAAAGAAGAGTGTGTTCCGGCGTGTGTGAGCGTTCCTTCGCTGCGGTAATCAGAACGCGGAGGTTTTCCTTAACGTTTTCCTGACCGACGTATTCGTTCCAGGCGCTGGGGCGGAGCGTTTTGTCGAGAACTGCCTCTCCGCTTGGTTCTGTGGTCGGGGTTGACATATTCAATAGTCTATGCTAGCATTATATCAGACCCGCGAGGGCCTTTTCTTTTGCTCTTTTCCCCAAGAAACTGCACCCATCTAAACGACGCCGTGGCATTGCTGTAAGGGTGTGTTGGATCTCAGGTTATGCTTGAGGCCTCTGACACTCCCCTCATCAGTCTTCCACCTCTGCAAAGTGTCGTTTAGAGGGGTGCGCTTTTTTGTTCAGGACTCTTCTATCATCACCACGCGGCTCAATTCTTCAAGCGACGTAACGCCGTTCAATACCTTTATAACCCCGTCTTCCGCCATGTTCATCAAATCACGCTTGTTCTGGAGAATCTGAATCTCGCGCTCCGAGGGCGACGCGCGCAACAGAGCGTCCATCTCTTCATCAACAACAATCGCTTCGAACACGCCGATGCGGCCTTTGAATCCGGTCCCGTTGCAGGCGATGCACCCGACGGGCTCAAATGCAGAATCTTTATTTTCAGGGATTATGCTTTTGTCACGCAGTCCTGCGAGAGTTTTTTCAACCATTTTTTTCCACGTACCTTCCAAAGGAGTTTTTTTCTTGCAGGTCTTGCATAAAACGCGAACCAAACGTTGCGCCATCACCACGTTCATTGCGGAACCGAATACTTTCGGGTCGACGCCCAAATCCGCAAGGCGGGGGAATGTACCGGCGGCATTGTTCGTGTGCAAGGTTGAAAACACGAAGTGGCCGGTTAATGCCGCATCGATTGCGGTCTTTGCAACCTCTTCATCGCGGATTTCTCCTATCATAATAACGTCGGGGTCCTGGCGGAGCGCCGAGCGCAAACCCTGAAGCCACGAATAGCTTTTTTCCACCTGTGTCTGCACCACTCCCTGCACGTGGTATTCAACAGGGTCTTCAATAGTAATGATTTTAATATCGGGAGAATTTATTTTCTTTAAGCACGCATACAGCGTTGTTGTTTTTCCGGAACCGGTAGGGCCGGTATTCAAAAGCATCCCGTTTGGATTCTTAATTTCTTTTTCAACCAGAGCTTTTAACTTCGGCTCCATACCTAATCCTTCAAACGGCACCGATATTGCACTAGGGTCCAAGATACGCATCACCACGGTTTCGCCATACGCACCGGGGATTATGGATGTGCGGATTTCAGTCTCTTGATTATCAAGGACCACAGAGAAACGCCCGTCTTGCGAAGCATCATGGATATTCAGTTTCAAACGCGACAAAAGTTTCAAACGCGACAAAAGCAATAATTGATAATAAGGCGATTAATGATCTTATTAATGAAGCAGAGCAAGAAGCAGAAGAAACATCAGCGCTAGCTCAAATTTTAAAATATGTTGCAATTATTATTGGATTAGTAATTATTTTAAAGTTAGTAATGGGTTCTAGCGGAGGTGGTGGAAATGGAGGTAATAAACTTAAACAAATATTGATTTTAATATTAGTTTTAGTAGTTGTATATTTAGTAATTGCGTATAATAA
>CAZPUX010000096.1:0-3196 GCA_964589865.1 uncultured Candidatus Saccharibacteria bacterium
AAACATGCCGGCTGTAGTCCGCGTATTTTTGTGTTCACGGCTTGCAGGGGAATCGAAGCCCGGAGCGCTGCCGCGAGGGCGGGCTGTCTGATTTTTTAGCAGAAAAATACAGATAACCGATTCCCCGTGAGGTCACGAATCGAAATTATTTCAGCAAAGCGGCGAATTCGATTGCCGCTTCCTGCTTGTCACCAGACAAAGTGTTAGTTATGGCTTCCATGAGTTTTGCTTTTGAGTAAGGACCCAACTCTTCAAGATAGACTATGGTCCCGTTTCTTGAGCGCACAAAGTTAAGCGATGTTCTGTCTACTTCGATACCGATACTTTCTAATTTCGCAATAAGCCCCTCGTACTCCTCTCTGTCTTTGTTGCTTGCTAAATCAAGATGAGTGAAATCTACGCGTTCTCGTATAATGAATGCGGGTTCTGCGCCATAGTCGTATATCCCGGGAATCTCTTTAGGCAATAATAGATTTACTATCTTGGTGAGGTAAAACTGTTTTCTTAGAGTTCGTTCGTTAGGTTGAATGATATAGTCGTGGAAAAAACCGATTACCTTATCGCCGTTTTCATCCGGATAGGCATACACTGTCTTACGCGCACCACTGCCGAGCGGTTCCTGGTTTAGAAACTGCTCTCTTTTGGGTTTATTATCCTCTGCTGAAACGACCGGGTCTCTCTTCGACTCAATAACCATAGACTCTGTTGTACCACTGATTTTCTACATGGCGCTAGGGTTCCAAGGTAGTTGAATAGCGCATAAAAACGCCGGATTTATTCCGGCTATTTTTTGTTCAACTCGCTTCCCTTATTTTATTTGAGTTACGTTCACGCGTTCGAACAAATCGTTACTCGTTTCGTTGGCAAGGTACATAGTTAAACCTAGCTCAAGGCAAACGGTTTTATTGAAAGCCACCATGCCAAGAAGAGGGTTCTTTTTTATTGTAGGCATGAATTCGGCTTCAATTCCTCGGAGACGCACATCAGAATCTTTTGACCACGTGTTATTGGGGGTTACTGACGTCTTAAGCACCATGAGCCTGCTTGCAGAGCCGTATGCAATCATCATGGCTTGCTGTTCCGGGTCAGACATGAATGTTCTGTAGTCGGTTCCGCTGAGCCCGTGTGAAGTAAGGTCGTCAGGATGTGTGTGAACGGTGAGCACGGCTTTTTGAAGCTTTTCACGCCCGGTTTGCTTCGTAAAATCAAGATGCGCTGAACTTTCGGAACCTATTGTGGTTTTGCCTCCCACTAGAATTGCTTTTTCGATGTCCGCAAAAAATACCCGTGCATGCTCTCTGTTTGTTTCCCGGGTGCGAGAAACCAAAGTATCAATCAACGGTCGGATAGCCTGCAAATGCAGGGTTTTAGGGGCATTACCGGCAGGTACGGCATTTCCTCTACCGACCTTTGCAAGCGCAACCATTACCTCGGTAAATTTTGATGAATCCCAATTGCTGGGTGCTGTCATTCTTTCAAGTACCCCGCGATCTTTCGGGTTTATGGCATCCACGTACTGGCCCGTTAGGCGGCGAAATAAGTCTTCGGACATGTTTTCAGGTTCTCTTGCTCGGTATACTATTTCATTTTTTCAGCATATGCAACAGAAACCCGCCGATTCCCCATGAGGTCACACTTTTAAGATTTACCGGTCGCGATAATTTTATACTCACCCGGACCCAGATTCAGCGTTTGCCTGCCGCGGTGGGTTTCCAATTCAGTTTCTTGCATCTCGTCGTTCATTTCACTCACCGTAACTTTGTGCCACTGAGTAATTTCAACCGCTCGGCGGTGCGACGGAAACAGGGGACCAATATCATAATTTTCGCGGAGTCTGATTTGTGCCAGCCCGTCGTCTTTACCGACGGGAGCCTTTGTTAAATCTAAACCGACCCTCGCCCTCGTTATCAGAGTTGGTTTTTCCAAAACTGAGCGTACCTCGCCTTCGGGTATCACCTTACGCCCTGCAGAGGTCATCTTATGAAGCGAATGATATTTGCGAACGACGTATACTGCCTTACCCATCTTTTGCCCGTACAGATTGAGGGGCGGTTTGAACGTTTCTGCACCGTCGTTTTGAATAAGCCCGGCGACCTTTAAAAGACTGTGTCCAATTTTTTTTAGTTGAATCGGCGAACCCAAGCCTTGCATGTTTCCGATTGCGTCCAAGCTTTCTTCAGCAAGCGCTCCTAATGCGTTTTCAGAACCTCTTTTTATAGCGCCTCCCTTTGTTATCGTGATGCCGTCTCTGAAATGCTCAGCCGGTTCAAAGGTGCCCAGAGACAATCCGTCAAATACGGTAACGCGTGTGATACCGACCAATACATTTTTTGCCGGAACACGAAGTTTAAGGACACTGTCCAGAAACGGGTGGCCCATATCGATATTCGAAAGTCTTTGCTGACGCAGAGAAAGACTGAATTTTTCCAGCATATTGACAGATTCTACTCTTGTTGCACTTTATTGCAACCGCTTCCCGAGCGGATTTATCCCTTGTACAAAACTCTCAACTTTGCCATTCCGCGGTGAAGCTGTACTGCGATAGCGTTCGTTGTTTGCCCAGTGATAAGCGACATTTCCTTCAAGGTTAGGTCCTGCACATGCCGCATGCGCATTATCTTTTGGTATTGGATAGGGAGCCGTTCTAACAATACGACGGCCGCTTTGCCGTCTAAAAAGTTTGCCAGTCTGTCTGAATTTCCTTCGCTTGGTTCGAATCCTTTCCCCAGGAGAGTATCCAACGAAGCGGTTTTATGTTTTCTATATTCGTCAACAATCAGGTTATTTAAAATGTGATAGAGAAATGCCTTCATCATCTCAATTTTCCCGCCCTTAACCAGATACTTCCAGGTTTTCAGAAATGTATCCTGCACTAAATCTTCGCCGATTGCCCGGTCGCGGACCTTGAAAAGCGCATATACGTTAAGACCCGCCTGAAAATCGCGGTGCGCCGCCGCAAGGACTTCAGTTTGCTGTGTTTTCTGTTTTGGAGTCACCATACGTGATGCCGTGCGGAGAGGCGCTTGATTACATGAACATTACAGCGGCAAGCCCTAAAAGGTGTAAAAGCCTTTATTTACAACATGAAAGAAACACAACCTGAGAGAGCTCTCTTACGACGCGATTGCAAAAATCATGCGTCAGGGGGTTTGCGTGCCTGGAGACTAACCTTACCATATGAACGGCCGCACGCACT